>JBKBIS010000067.1:0-7873 GCA_046294145.1 Brevinematales bacterium
GGAGCCAGCGAACTTGAGAAATTTCTTCTCCTGGACAATATCTATGTTTCCTTTGCCGGGAATGTCACCTACACTTCAGCTCATACCCTTCATGAAGCCCTCAGAATCACCCCAAAAGAAAGACTCTTTTTAGAAACCGATGCGCCTTACCTTGCTCCTGTCCCCATGCGGGGCAAGAAAAATCTCCCCACCTACATTCAATACACGTACGATTTTGTAGCCAACTTTCTCACCATGTCTCTTGACGACCTCTGTAGGCAAATAGAAACCAATTTTTCAAAGGTTTTTCTCTCATCAAATATATAACTCCAGAACAAAAAATTAGCCCCGCTTTCAAAAAACTACACTTTCTCCAGAGGAGATTCCTCTCTTTTCTCAAAACACACATAATTGATGGAACGAAGGGGGCTCATTTTCTGATAAAAAAGCGTCGGAAAACGCTCATAAAGATTCTGAATAACCCCCTGTGGATAGACGCTCTGAAGCCACTGAAATTGTTTAAGAACCTCTAGGGCATACCGGGCATACTCTTCCACATCTGTCACAAAAAAGACCCTGCCCCCCACTCTCAGAACCCGAATTACTTGGAGAACAAAAGAAGGCTTCAGAAGCCTGTTTTTCCAGTGGCGTTTTCGTAGCCACGGATCAGGAAAATTGATATGAATTTCAGAAACACTTTGCGCGGGGAAAAAGGTTTTGAGAACCCATTCACCATCCCCATGAATCACAGCATAATTCGGCCTACCGCGTTTGAAAAGACGATGTGAAGTTTTTGCTATACGCTTGCGAGAGATCTCTATACCTACAAAAAAACGCTCTGGATACTGCTCTGTTTTTTCAATGAGAAAGTCCCCATGCCCACACCCCATATCAACAACAATCTCTTTTCCTTGTATATATTCTCTCCATGCCTCATACGAAGGAGAAAGAGACTTCACCTCACGCTCAATATGAAGAAAACAATTCTTTTCCATTGTCAGGCGTTTTTCACCCTGGGAACAATAATATGCCCTTCATCAAAACGGGGAGCAAGACACCCAATCTCTTCATTGGGAAGAGAAGGTGCTACTTTGTCCTCTCGAAGGACATTCCATTTCTCAACGGCATGCGTAGTAGGAGAAACCTTTTCCGTATCAAGTTCTCCTATTTTTTCCACAAAATGGACAATTCTCGAAAACTGCTGAAGAAAAACCTCTTTTTCTTCGTCAGAAAAAGAAAGTTTGGCTAATTTTGCCACCTTCTCTACATCGGCCAACGTGATATCCGCCATCATATCCTCCTATGGCATCGGAAGAGAAAGATTATTACTCAAAGCTGGAGCAGGCACATTTTCCGATCCGGACACACCATACTGACGAACAAGAGTAAGACGTCCCAGAGCAAACCCATACCATGCTGAATTGGTGTACTTTTGTACTACCGTTTCATAGGCAACAACAGCCGTATTTTTATCTCCGATAATCTCACCCAATCTTCCGAGACTCACCCATGCATAGGGAGTATAAAACTCATCGTATTTTCTGGCTACCGTCCGGTAGGTTTCCAGTGCCCCCTGCCAGTCGGCATGATGCTCCAGAAGCTGTGCCTTGTTAATAAGCGCAAGCCCTCGATAAAAAGGAGAAGAGGTCCTTGCTACATCATCATAGAGTTGAAGAGCTTGCTGGTAAGCATCTTCCAGTCCCTGAGAAAGATAACTCTGAGCGTACAACCTTCCAAGAAGGATCTTCGCACGTACAGAAGCGAGCGTCTTAGGATACTGACGTTGAACCCCATCCAATTTGGCAAGAACATATTGACTTATCTCATTCACCAGCTGTTGATTGGTACCCACCTGAGGAAGCTGATACACCAGGACAAGCAATGCCTCATCGTAGAGAGATGAAGCCCGTGCCTCTTGTTCCGCCTGACGAGAAAACCAAAAGAGAAGACCAACCACCACAACTAAAACACCCACCACACTGAGCATAAAACCAAACCAGTGCTGTTGGATATACCCTATCCACGAGGGAAAAACACTCTGCTGATTCCGTTGCATAAATCACCCTACTCTGCTTTCTTTTTAGAAGATTTCTTGCCTGCCGTTTTCGCCTGAAAAGCCGCAAGCTTCTCACCCAAAAGCGAACCAATGGTAGGAGATTCTGCTGTCTCAGTACCTACCACGTGTTTACTGATCTCTTGTTTTTCTCTCTTTTCCAGTAGATCCCTCACACTCAGTTCAATCTTGTTTTTTGAAGGCTCAACGAGACGTACAATAGCCTCTACCTCATCACCTACCTTGAAATGATCGGCTATATGCTCAATTCTCTCCTTGGAAAGCTGAGAGATATGAATAAATCCAGAAAGACCATCCACTTCCACCTCAACTCCATTGTCCTGAATCATAGTGATTCTAGCCTTTACGGCACTTCCTCTGGGATAATTCATCTCGAAGGTCTTGTAGGGATGATCAGAAAGCTGCTTCATACCCAAACGAAGCTTCTGTTTTTCCACATCAAGCTGGAGAACCACTACTTTGATCCTGTCTCCCTTCTTGAACTGGGTCTTGGGATCAACGTTAGCTATCCAGTCAATATCCTCTCGCCGCAAAAGCCCCTCTATTCCATCATCAAACCGAACAAAAACCCCAAAATCCACTACCGAAGAAACCACTCCCTCAAGCTTCCGCCCCACAGGGTAATTCTCCTCTGCATTATCCCAGGGATTGGCCTGGACCTCTCGAAGAGAAACATCCATCCGACGTTTCTCCATATCAAGGTTTATAATCTTCACCTCAAGGGTTGAACCAAGCCTCACCACCTTCTTGGGATCACGAACCTTTTCTGTCCAGGAGATCTCATCCGCGGAAAGAAAAGCCTCCACACCTTCTTCTACCTCAAGGAGTACTCCATTTGCCTTATAAGACACTGCCGTTGCCTTGAGGATATCCCCAATCTTATAACGTTTCTCAAGCCCCTGCCACGGATCGGGAAGAAGTTGTTTCCTTCCCAACTTCACGGATTTCTTCGCCTGATTCATCTCAAGAATCTTCACTTCAAGTTGATCCCCCACCTTAACTACCTGGGTTAAATCCTTGATATATTTCCACGAAAAATCAGAAATATGCATAAAAGCCGTCACATTTCCAATCGAAACAAAGAGATAACTGGGTTCAACTTTCTCTACCACCCCTTTTACCACGTCGCCAACATGATATTCTTCAAAAAAAAGAGCAAGATTTTTCCCCTTTGAACGCCTGAGAAGTTCTTTCCGAGAAACCACGAGTTGACCTTTGGAGTGTTCAATCACAAGAAAATCAAATACCTTCCCTTTCAAATTATGCACATCAGAGGGGACTTCTATCTGAGAAAGTGGAAGAAAAGCCTTGATAACTCCACCAAGCATGACAACAAACCCTTTTGGTTGCCCATTCTTCACCACAACATCCTCTATTTTGCCAGAAACCGGTTCATTATTCTGAATAGAACGCTTGATTTTTTGCTGGATTTCCTGTTTTTCTGCTTCTTTGCGAGAAGCCCTCAGAACCCCATCCTTCATCTCTGCAATAACGACAAAAACCTTTTCCCCTACCTTGGGCTCAGTATCAAATTCAGACCGAGGAACCACACATTCAGATTTTCCTCCCATGTTCAAAAAAACATCGTCAGCAGTAATGGCCACGATAGTACCTTCTTGAATATTTCTGCTCTGTTTCGGAGACACTTGTTTTTTTTCTCCCTCAGCCATAGCAGAGAGAAAAATGTCATCTTTGGATTCGATACCCATACACCTACCTCTTTTCACCAAAAAATACTCCGTATATTTTAAGCTAAAGTTTTTTTTTGTCAACTTTCGAAAGAGTTTTTCTTGTAATTCAAACAAAATATTTCTCATTCCACATTTTCACAGAAAAACTATCTTCAACAAAAGCCCAAACTCCTCTTTGTTTTTCTTGCTTTTGGTTTCTTGATATTTGTTCCCATCTCACGTCTTCCACAAAACATATCCCTTTCAAAACAAAAACAAAATAACTATAACATATTATAACAAATTGGCTTCATAAAAAGGTGGAAGAATATATTTTTTCCATTTCTTCAGTATAGGAAAATACGAAAATCCTCTTTTATTCCAAAAACTCTTGACGAAAGAGAAAAATATCTTATAATAGTAGAAAAGTAATGGAGAAAGTCGATCAAATATAAGAGTATAGAAAATACAAATCTCTCCCTAAACCCAGAAGAAATACTCAAAGAAACATTTCTCTTAGAACAATGTCAAATAGCCATGCGCAAAAAAAGACAGTATTTTTAAAAATTTCCTCTCAGTGGCAAAAAATTTCTTTTGTATAAATCACAAAAACCAACACCCACAGATAAAAATGTAAAAAATTGCATTCATCTTTCCTTTGCCTTACAATACCTTGACAAAAAATACTCACAGGACAAAAGTATGCACAAAGAAATCCCCAGTATCTATCAAATCTTTCTTCGCCATTTCACCGAAGAGGGCAATTTTTCTGCCGCTATACCCCGGCTTCAATCTATCAAAAAAATGGGCTTTTCCTGGATTTACCTCACCCCCATCCATCCTATTGGAGAAGTAGCAAGAAAAGGTAGCATGGGAAGTCCCTATGCTATAAAAAATTATCGTGAAATCAATCCTGAACTTGGAACACTCTCTGATTTTCGCAATTTTATACAACATGCCCACGAACTCGGTTTGAAGGTCATGATCGATGTAGTATACAACCATACCTCGCCGGATTCTATCTTAGCCAGAAACCACCCTGAATGGTTTCTTCGAGACAAGCGTGGAAACTTTATGAGAAAATTCGATGAATGGAGTGATATTATTGACCTGGATTTTTCTTCTTCCCCTGCTCTCTGGGACGAACTCATCGATACCCTCATCCAGTGGAGAGATGAAGGCGTCGATGGTTTTCGGTGCGATGTGGCCTCCCTTGTTCCTATCGAATTCTGGAAACAAGCTAGACAGCAAGTGAATAAACCAGAGAATGGCCGAGACACCTATCCCATCCTCTGGCTTGCTGAACAGGTACACCCACAATTCCTCCTTGCCGTAAGAAGAAAAGGCTTTCTCTGCCATGGAGGCCCAGAACTTCACCAGGCTTTTGATCTCACGTATGATTATGACGGTTTTGAACGGCTCGAAGGTTATTGGGGGGGAGAACGTCCCTTCAAAGATTTTGTCGACTATCTCTATACTCAGCAAACCGTTTACCCGGCCGGTATTACAAAAGTCAGGTTTTTAGAAAATCACGACCAAAAAAGAGCTGCCTGGCGATTTGGAGAGAGTGAACGTCTCAAACAATGGACCGCCTTTTATCAATTATTGCCCGGCGTCACCTTTGTCTACATGGGACAGGAATATGGCATTGAAGATCATCCCTCTCTCTTTGAGAAAACTCCCGTTAACTGGCGAAAAGGCAAGTCGGCCTTTTTTGATTTCTTTCAACAGTGTTTTACCATAACCCAGCATATCAAACAGGAAGCCCCCGAATTCTCCGCCAGACTCATTGGAGAAGGCATTGTATGGATCGAACGCTGGGGCAAAAAGAACTATGGAGCTCTTTTCAACTTAGAAACCAAACAAGGAGACTTTCACCTTCCCTTCCCCATCCGCGGAAAAGACCTCCTGTCTGGACAAACCATCTCCCTTGAAGGTCAGATACATCTTCCCCTTCACCCACTCATTGTAGAAAAAGAAAAACCATAAAAATGGAGAAACACCATGGAATATCTTCTTGAAGGAGAGAAAATCACCTTAGGACCTATCAAACCTGAGGATGCCCCTCTTTTTACTCTCTATATGAACGATCTTCTGACTACTATCACCCTCGGAACCACAAAACAGGTGTGGACAGAGATAGCCGAAAAAGATCTTCTCCAGAACATGGCTCAGAGTGGTTACAACTTTGCCATACGAAAAAAGGAAAGCAAGAAACTCCTTGGAAGTTGTTCTTTCAAAAACATCAACTGGTTGCACCGACGCGCTGAAATAGGGATCCTCATTGGTGACAAAAGCGAACGCCACAAAGGATATGGTACTGAAGCTGTGCAACTCCTCGTCGAATATGGTTTTCGAGTACTGGGATTTGTCAACATCATGCTCTCTGTGTATGAATTCAACAAAGACGGCATTCGTTGCTATGAGAAGGCTGGCTTCAAAAAGATAGGAAGAAGACGAAAAGCAATCTATCTCGATGGAAAATACCATGACGAAATCTTCATGGATATTATCCCTGAAGAAATGACAAGCAATTTTCTCACAAGAGACTTATCTCACCTTGTCAGGCCATAAAAGCCTTGGTGTAGGTTTTGTTCTTCTCTCTATGGAAAAAAATCAAATACTTTATAGCATTCATACAATGAGGTTAATGAAAAACCCCCTGACACTCTGTATCAGGGGGTTTTCTTTATAGCTTCTCTTTGATCTTAAGTTTGATATTTTGATAGGCCCGGATACCCGTTCCTGCTGGAACAAGCTGTCCAACCACAAGATTCTCCTTGAGCCCTTCAAGTTTGTCCACTGCCCTTCTAAGGGCCGCACTTGAAAGAACCTTTGGCGTTTCCTGGAACGAAGCCGCAGAAAGGAAACTCGTAGTAAGCAAGGAAGCCTTGGTGAGGCCCAGCAGAACTGGCCGAGATTTTGCCGGCTGACCACCTTGCTCAAACACACGAGCATTTTCTGCATAAAACTGGTTCTTTTCAACAAGCTGGCCCATAATAAAGTTGGTATCACCGGGTTCAATAACCTCTACCTTTCGAAGCATCTGCCGGATAACCACACTGATATGCTTTTCACTGATATCCACACCCTGGAGTCGGTACACTTCCTGAATCTCGTCAAGCAAAAATTCATTCACAGTTGTATAACCAAGGACTCTCAAAATATCATGTGAACTCACCACTCCATCACAAAGAGGTTCTCCCGCATTGACTTTATCTCCAACACGCACATAGATATTTCTTCCCAGTGGAATAACGTGGTTGAAGATTTCCCCATTCTTTGCACGAATACCGACCACGTATTTTCCTTTTCGCTGTTCCACTGTCTCCACCACACCCCTTACCTTGGCAATAACCGTAGCCACTTTGGGCTTGCGAGACTCAAAGAGCTCTGTCACACGAGGAAGACCACCAATAATATCTTTTGTTCGTCGTTTTGCAAGAGGTCTTCGAGCTACCACATCACCGGGTTTCACTATAGTTCCTTCTTCCACAGCAAGCTGAGTACCAGCCATCACGGTAAAGCGTTCTACCTTCTCTCCATTTTCGTCCACAATGAGAATGAGATTCTTGTTGGGTGTTTCTACACCATCCACCATCTCTACTGCATAGGTTACCCGTCCACCCTTTTCGGCAATATAAAGATCATTATAAGGATCAAAGCGAGCAATCTCTGTTCCACGAGGCACCACATCGCCAACCCTGTAGAAGATAAAGGATCCAATTTTGAGATTATACTCATACGTATTTGCTTCAGTGACATATACCACATCATCCTTCACATAGACAACCACTTTCCGCCCAAATTTAGCCTCAGTCCCATCCACAAGCGTAAAGAGAGGTGTTTCACTGAAGAACTCTTTCCCATGCAGATCATCCACATGAACACCAGGAGCAATATCCTTCACGGCATAACTCTTGAGAATCTTTCGCACATTAATATACCCTTTTCGAGCACACACACGAGCTGGTCTATTCTCAAACTCACGCTCAATCAAGTTCTCAGGCATATTGACAATAACCGCATCATAGTTTAGCTTGAGCTGATTCTCCTCAAGCTGAGCCGCAGCCACACCACCAATGTGGAAGGTTCTCATGGTGAGCTGAGTACCTGGCTGACCAATAGATTCAGCTGCGATAATACCCAC
>JBKBIS010000068.1:0-7844 GCA_046294145.1 Brevinematales bacterium
TCGTGAGGATATCCGGGGAACGGATGTTTTTGTTGTGCAGCCTACTTCAAACCCCGGACACAAAAATCTCATGGAGCTTCTTATCCTTGTGGATGCTCTTCGTCGGGCATCAGCGGCGAGTATTACCGCTGTGATTCCGTACTTTGGCTATGCAAGACAGGATCGCAAGGCTGAGCCCCGTGTGCCTATTACCGCCAAGCTGGTGGCTAATCTTCTCACTGTGGCAGGTGTAAATCGGGTGCTTACCATGGATTTGCATGCGGCACAGATTCAGGGTTTTTTTGATATTCCTGTGGATCATTTGTATGCCACACCTGTTTTTTTAGAGCATGCTAAACAGTTAGGAGATCTATCTGAGTATATGGTGGTTTCGCCTGATACGGGGGGCGTGGAACGATCTCGTTTTTTTGCTCGTCAGATTGATGTGGGCCTTGCTATTCTTGATAAACGACGGGAAAAGAAAAACGAAGCAGAAGTTCTCAACCTGATTGGAAGTGTGGAAAACAGGCATGTTATCATGATTGATGATATGATAGATACAGCAGGTACTATTGTTCAGGCTGCGGATATTTTGAAGCGTCGAGGGGCAAAGACGGTGACAGTGTATGCTACCCATGCCGTGCTTTCTCATCCTGCAGCTGAGAGGCTTCAGAATTGTGTGATTGATCGTTTGTGCTTGACAGATACTATTTACATGGATGAAAACAAGAGAAGTATTATTGGAGAGAAGCTTCATATTCTTTCGGTGAGTGAACTCTTTGGAAAGGCAATTGAGAGAATTCATCTCAATTTGTCGGTGAGTTCACTTTTTGTGAATGTGCCAAAGACGTAATGCGATAGAGATTGTGAGGAGGATAATACTATGGCGAAAACGACAGTGACACTCAAGGCAGAGCTTCGTTCAAGTATAGGGACATCGGCTGCTGTGAAGGTGCGTGAAAAAAATGGTCTTCCTGCTGTTATTTATGGACCAGAACTGAAAGAAAATGTGTATATTTCCCTGAGCGCTAGTGAATTTGAGAAGGTCTTTCAGTCTGTGGGGACACACAAGTCTTTTATAGTAGAAGTGGGCAAGAATAAGTATGAGGTCATCATCAAGGGAATTGAGATCCATCCTGTTTCTCGTAAGATTCTGCATGTGGATCTTTATGCCTATGCTGAGAAGAAGCCATTTGTCACAGAAGTTCCTGTGAAGTTTGTGGGTACTCCTATAGGCGTGAGAGAGGGAGGTAGTATGTTTGTGTATGCCCGTAAGCTCAAGATCAGTACTACCATTGACAGGCTTCCTGAGGTGATTGAAGTGGATGTGTCTCATCTCAAGGCAAAAGACTACCTCATTGTGCGTGATGTGAAACTGGATGGTGTGAAGATCATGACTCATGAGGGAACTACTTTAGTAGAGGTTAGATAATAAGAAAAGGGAGGTGTGCTCTTGAAACTTGTCGTAGGGTTGGGAAACCCTGGAGAAGAGTACGAACAGACGAGGCACAACCTTGGTTTCATGGTGCTTGACCGTTTAGCGGCGAAGTATGATGCAGTTATTGATCTGAAGAAGAAGAAGTCCCTGGTGGCCCGGATCAAGATTGACAAAGAAAGGGTCATGCTCCTGAAACCTCAGACATTTGTAAACCTGAGTGGAGAAGCTGTTCTCTATATGGCCAGTTTTCTTCGTATTATGCCGGAAAATATTATCGTTGTGTGTGATGATCTCAATCTCCCCTTGGGCAAGATGCGGATAAGAGGGTATGGTTCAAGCGGTGGACATAATGGTATCAAGTCGCTGATCCAGTTTTTGAAGTCAGATAATTTTCCACGGATAAGGATTGGGATTGGTGCTCCTCCTGAGGGTAAACGGATGGAGGACTATGTTCTTGAACCGTTTACTCCTGAGGAGATGGAGAAGCTTAAGCCGGTGATTGATAAGGCCTGTGAGGCTATTGAAATGATTGTGATGGGTAACCTCGAAGAGGCGATGAATCGATTTAATGGATAGAGTGCTTGATCCTCTTGAAATGGCTTTTTTGGATCATTGGCGGAAACTGGTTGGAGACAATGTCTCATGTGTTGTTGGGTTCTCTGGAGGGGCTGATTCCACAGCCCTTTTGTATTTGCTTGTGAGGCTCCGTTCTTTTTTTCCTCGTTTTGAGGTGGTAGCCTATCATCTTCATCATGGTCTTCGGGAAACGGCAGATGGTGATGAGGCGTTTTGTGTTTCTGTGTGTCGTGAACTGAATATTCCTCTTGTGGTAGAGCATGAGGATGTGAAAGTGTTAGCCAAAAAGCAGGGCTGGTCTATTGAGGAAGCGGGACGAGAAAGAAGACGAGAAGGGTATGAGCGTGTTCGCAAGCAGTATGATCTCACATGGATATGTTTGGCTCATCACCAGGATGATCAGGTGGAGTCTTTCTTTCTCAGACTTTTTCATGGTGGAGGTATTGAGGCGCTTTCTGGCATGAAAGCTAAGGACGGGGTATATCTTCGTCCCTGTCTTGAGTTTTCTCACAGGGATATGGTAGCGTATCTCAAGCGGCATGGAATAGGCTGGTGTGAGGATGAGTCCAATGAGGAAAGGAAGTTTGAGAGAAACTGGATCCGTCATGAGTTTTTGCCTGTGGTTGAACGTCGTTTTCCAGCAGTTCGGCAAAAGATAGTCAGGACCATGGGATTTCTTTCTTCGGTGTCTGAGATGATTCAGGAGAGGCTTTCTTTGTTGGAGAAGAGAGTGGAGTTTTTTTCAGGTGGCTGGAGGATTCCAAGGGAATGGATCTCTCAGAACGGAGAGTTTTGGGTGAGAGAAATGGTGCGTTTTCTCTGGAGAAGGGAAGGTATCTGGCAGGTAAGAGGAAGTTGGTTGGATACTATTCAGAGATATGGGGATAGTGAGTGTCGAGAACTGATAAACCATGAATATGGAGGGTTGTTTCTTGATAGAAGCTGGCTTACGTGGGTGAGATGGAAGGATCTCAAACTTCCTGTTAGGCAGGAAATCAAAAAAGGAGAAACTATTGTCTCTGGTCCCTGGCAAATTACCTGGGAAGAGGGGAAGGTACTTCCACCGGAGTTTCCACGGGCATCAGAGGAGAGGATGTTTTTTCCTCTTGAGGTGAAAAGAGTAGAGGTACGTCCGGTTCAGCCGGGGGAGAGAGTGAGTCTTGGGTTTGGTCATAAAAAGGTTCAGGATATCTGGGTAGATGAGCATATTCCTTGGCTTGAACGTCGGTGGTCATTTGTAGTGGAGACGGATGGAAGGGTTATAGCAGTGTATATTCCATCTCTTGGTTTTCGGGTGAGTCGGGAGTTTTATATCACTTCATCTTTGTCTCAGTGGCAGGGGATACGGGTGATGTTTCTGGGAGAGGAAAAGAAAGTGTTTTAGCTTTTTAAGAGTGTTTTTGTTTTTGCCAGAGGCGGTATTCCTCGAGAAGATGTTCAAGAAGATAACCAAATCGCCATTTTACGTTGTCTGGGGTGAGGCCACAAAAAATGGGGCGACTCACCTCTTTGGGAAAGTTATAAACTGTTCTGGAAATAGCTTCATCTTCAAAATCAACAAAGACTAACACCTTGAAAGGATGAGAAAAAAAGATTTTGTCGGGGCGCATCTGGATAATTTCGTTGACTGTGGCGTTTTCCATTCCACAAGCAGAAAGCATCTCTATTTCTCTTTCAAGGAGTTTTTGAAGAGCTTCTTTGAGTTGAATGGCTTCGGCTTGTTCATAGCCGTAAAGAATTATGCTTGGCATAGAGTCTCCTTCAAAAAAGTATGCCGATTGAAAGACCTTCAAGGTCCACATGTCGGGTATACAGCGCAATACCTGTTTTGCTTCTTTCTGGCTCAACAAGGGGGAGAAGAATGCTTACCGATGGTTCGATGATGATTCGTCCAATAACAAATCGATATCCTGTGGAAATATCTACAAAAGGGAGGAGAAAGTGATCAGCGACAGAACCTGAGAAAGGATCAGTTGTGATGACCTGGTCATAACCAAAACCTGTAGCAATAAAGAAGCCTCTGAACCATTCCTTGGTATGTTCCCATGGTTTGTATCCTATGAGAGAAGAAAAAACATAGTTGGCCACTCTTTTTTCTATAGCTATTTTTTCGGTTTCTACCACGCCATGCCGAAGACGAACAAAGAAATTGGGATGAAGAGAGAAATCAATTAGCATCCCCCATCCTATTCCTTCGTTTACAAGGCCCTCTGTGGTCCAGCTAAGGTCTATGGCGATGGTGTGGGCAGATATAGGACTCTTTGCGGAAAGAGGAATCGCAAGAAGGGAAAAAAGGAAGAGAAGATGTTTTTTCATACATACTCCTTACCCGACGATACGTATAGTGTAAAGTAAGAAAAAGAAAAAGTCTATTTTTGGATGGCTGATGATGGTGGAAAAGGGGATGGTGGGAGTGGTTATGTCGATGTTTCAGCAAAAGGGAATGTTTTGCTGAAACAAGGTAATAGCTATAAAGGGATTCTCTCTATTTGAGAAGAGCTTATTCTCTTATCTTTGAGAATTTTTTTTCCTTTTGGGATAGGGATTTTATTTGACTTTTTTCTTCTTTTTGTGTATATTAAATGCAACTCTGTTGCGTTTTGGAGGGATATATGAGAGGGGTATGGAAAAAGGTATGTATGTTGTTGTGTTTTGTTTCTGTGGCTTTGTTTGCTAAACCTTTGGAAGTATTTGTGAGTATTGCTCCTCAGTGTTATCTGGTAGAAAGGGTTGGGGGAGAAAGGGTACATGTTCATATTATGGTACCAGCAGCGAAGAATCCCCACACTTATGAACCTACACCTTCTCAACTTGTTCTTCTAGGAAAAGCGGCTATATGGTTTACGATTGGACTTGAATTTGAGACTGTTCTAGTAAGGAAAATAGAAAAGAGTTATCCTGCTCTTCGTTTTGTGGATACCTCTCAGGGTATAAATAAACGTTTGTTCTCAGAGGAGGAAATTGGGGAGTATGAACATGATGATCATGATGAGGATAAAGCAGGGGCACTGGATCCTCATATCTGGATGAGTCTCAGGCTTGCGAAGATTCAAGCGCTTCATATTCGAGATGCCCTTATTTCTCTGGATCAGGCGGGGAAAAACATCTATGAGGCGAATTATCTGGCTTTGGTGAGGGAATTGGATGAGGTTGATAGAGAGATAAGTGCCATGTTGATTCCTTATAAGGGGAGATCATTTTTTATTTATCATCCTGTATTGGGATATTTTGCCGATGACTATGGGCTTCGTCAGAGGGCTGTTGAAATAGAGGGAAAGGAGCCTTCGTCTCGCGTGTTGAGTAAGGTTATCCAGAGGGCGAGACAAGAGAGGATCAGAATTATCTTTGTTCAGGAGGGATTTTCACGAAGGAGTGCTGAAGCAGTCGCCAGGGCTATCAATGGGCGCGTAGAGGAGATAAATCCTCTTTCTGTGGATTATCTTGGTATGTTTCGAAGAATAGCGAAAGCTCTTGTTGATGTATGGAAATGAGAGAGAGAATAGTTCTTGAGGTAAAGGAACTTTCGTTTGGTTATACAGATGTTTTTGTTCTGGAGAATGTGAATTTTAAGGTGAGAGAAGGGGAATTTGTTACCATTGTAGGGCCTAATGGGGGAGGCAAAACTACTCTTCTCAAGCTTCTTTTGGGTCTTCTTCATCCCTGGAAGGGAGAGATCTTTGTCTATGGTAAACCTCATGAGGAACAAAAACACCTCATGGGGTATGTGCCTCAACATGGGGTTTTTGATAGACAGTTTCCCCTGACTGTAGAAGGTATGGTTCTTCAGGGAAGAATAAAACCATTTGGTTGGTATAGTCGTGAGGATAGGAAAAAGGTGGATGAGGTTCTCGAAAAGGTGGGGCTTCTGGCTTTGAAAAAAGAGCCGTTTTCTCATCTTTCTGGTGGACAACTTCAGCGTGTACTCATTGCCAGGGCGATGGTCTCAGAGGCGCCTCTTTTATTTCTGGATGAACCATCGGCAAGCATTGATAGTGAGAGTGAAAGACAGCTTTTTGATCTTCTTCTGGCTTTGAAGGGGGAAAAGACAATTCTGTTGGTTACTCATGATACGGGCTTCGTGCATACGATAACAGATAGAGTGCTTTGTATTCATCGAGGTATTTGTGAACATCCATTTGAAGTTTCTCAAAAAGGTTCTGGTTTTTATGGGTATGGACCTAAGTATGGGCGTGTGTATCACGATCAGTTGAGGGGGAAAAGGTGATGGAATCGTTCTGGTCTATGTTGTGGAGTGCGGATGTGCCTTTTCTTCGGTATGCTTTGTTGGCATCTCTTTTTGCAAGTGTTCCCTTTGGTATGATGGGTGGCTTTGTGGTGGTGAAGCGAATGAGTGCCATGGCTGGGGCGGTGAGTCATGCTATTATTGGGGGAGTGGGGCTTGGTATATACCTTCAGGTGGTCTGGAAGTGGTCCTGGATGTCTCCTTCACTGGGGGCTATGATAGCTTCGGTTCTGGTAGGGCTTTTGATTGGATGGCTCTCTCTTCGGGGAAAACAGCGGATGGATACTGTTCTTGGGGTGGTGTGGGTGATTGGAATGTCCGTGGGGCTTCTGCTTCTTTCTCTTACTCCTACCTATACGGATCCCATGAGTTATCTCTTTGGAAATATTCTTTTACTGTCCAGAGGGGATGTGTGGATGGTAGGTATACTGGGGATTATTGTTTCGGTGATAGCATTTGTTTTTTATCCTCAATTTCAGGTGGTAAGTTTCGATGAGGATTTTGCTATGACACGAGGGATAAGGGTTGAATTTTTTCAAATGCTTCTTATCCTTTTAGTGTCTCTCACGGTATTTCTTATGCTTCAGGTGATGGGGTCGATCATGGTGATTGCACTTTTGACTCTTCCTGCTGCCATGGCTTCTCTTTTTTGTAAGACGTTATCATCAGTGATGATGATGTCTTCTTTCTTAGTGGCGGTTTTTTCTTGTTCAGGAATGGTAGTGAGTTACTATATGGATCTTCCTGTTGGTTCTGTGACGGTTTTGTTACTCTCACTTGGTTATATACTTGCTCTTCTGGGAAGAAGATGGGTGAAGGGATGGCTTCCTTGAGAAAGGTATAACGTTCAAATGTTTCTTGTTTTTGTGCTTATTTTTCTTCTTGGGGATGGTGGTGAAAAAGATGCCCCATCTTTACCTCTTTTGTATACATGTAATGTTTGTTGATTTCGTTGGGAGGAATAATGATAGGTACTCTCTCTACAATCTCAAGTCCATAGCCGCTTAAGCCTATGATCTTGGTTGGGTTATTGGTGAGAAGTCTGATCTTTGATACACCAAGATCCTTGAGAATCTGGGCTCCAATACCATAGTCTCTAAGATCTGGTTTGAAACCAAGATGAATATTGGCTTCCACAGTATCAAGTCCTTCTCTTTCTTGAAGATCATAAGCCTTGATTTTGTTGATAAGCCCTATGCCACGTCCCTCCTGTCGCATATAGAGAAGGATACCTTTGCCTTCTTGTTCTATCATACGAAGCGCGTTGTGAAGCTGATCTCCGCAATCACACCGGAGGGATCCAAGAATATCTCCGGTAAAACATTCGGAGTGAACTCGAACCAGAACAGGTTCATCTTCTTGCCATTCTCCTTTGATGAGAGCTACATGTTCTTTGAAATCTATATCGTTTTCATAGACTATGATTTGAAAATCTCCATACTTGGTGGGAAGGTGAGCGTGTGCGGCCCGGAAAACATGCTTCTCTTTGTTTCGTCTGTATTCGATAATCTGGGCTACGCTGATGAGAGGCATGTGGTGTTTTCTGGCAAACTCTATCAGATCAGGTAAGCGTGCCATAGTTCCATCGTCTTTGAGTATCTCGCAGAT
>JBKBIS010000069.1:0-7843 GCA_046294145.1 Brevinematales bacterium
GTGGTTGTGCTCGAGAGGAGGCTGAGAGCGGAGATGCCCCAGATTATCGCCGCCCTGGACGAGATGAGGCGCATGGTGATGGAGGCCCGTGGGGCGGGGAAGACGGTGGGTTTTGTGCCCACCATGGGGTACTTCCACCGCGGCCACTTATCCCTCATGGAGAGAGAGACAATTCTCACACTGATTACAAGGTTCTCCATCCTGAGGCGAAAGACAATTGAGAGCCTTAGCAAGAAGCCTGGCCGTCGTAGTTTTCCCCACTCCACGAATACCTGAAAAGAGGTAAGCATGAGCCGTCTTGCCAGTCTGCAGGGCATGTTTCAAAGCCTGGGCCAGGGCTTCCTGTCCTACTAACGCATCAAACCTCTGTGGACGCCACTTCCGTGCGGTAACGAGAAATCTTTGTTCTGTTTGCATACTAAAGATTATAAGAGAAAACTAAGAAAAAAGCAAAAGAAAAGCGCCCCACAAGTGAGGCGCTCAGAAAATCTCAGTATGTCTCTACAAAGACCTCAAAATATCCCTGTGGATGCTTACAGCTAGGACACATCTGGGGAGCCTCCATAGCCTCTACAATAAAGCCACAATTCCGGCATTTCCAGAGAACCTTCTGATCCTTTTTGAAAACCTTAGAAGAAGCCACATTCTCTGCCAACTTCCGGTAACGAGCCTCGTGCCTGGCCTCTACCTGAGCAATAGCGCGGAAACTTGCAGCAATTTCAGGGAATCCCTCCTGCTCAGCCACTTGAGCAAACTCAGGGTAAAGGTGGGTCCACTCTTCATTCTCACCTGCAGCGGCACTTTTCAGATTAGAAAGAGTATCAGCAAATGCCACCGGATAGCTTGCCTGAATTTCCTGCATGACATCATTCCCAAGACCTTCAACAAGGTAATTGAAAAAGACCTTTGCATGCTCCTTCTCGTTATCTGCCGTTTCCATAAAAATAGCCTCAATCTGCATGAACCCCTCTTTTCTTGCCTGAGAGGCATAGTAGGTATAACGGTTACGTGCCTGAGATTCACCAGCAAAGGCTTTCATCAGATTTTCTGCGGTTTTTGTTCCCTTCAATGATTTTGCCATGTTTTCCTCCTTTAATACTATTCTCTTTTCCCGATAATACTATTCTCTTTTCCCGAGTTTTCCATCAAGATAAAGCATCCCGGAATTACTCTCTCCGATCTTTTTAAGCTTTTGCACAATCTCAAAGGTCTGGGCTTCCTCTTCCACCTGTTCAGCCACAAACCACTGAAGCATTTGCTCAGTGGCATAGTCTTTCATATCCCGTGCCAAAGCAAGCAGATCATGGATACGTTTTGTCACCTTGGTTTCATGATCATAAGCCGCTTCAAAAACAGAAAGAAGGTTTTTCCACTCAGATGGGGGTTTGTCTATCGCCTCCATGATAGCCCTTCCCCCTTTTTCCACAATATAGTGATAAAACTTCATCGCATGATTCACCTCTTCCTGGGCCTGTTTGCGAAACCAATGAGCACTTCCTGACCACGACTCCTCATCACACCAGGCTGCCATAGCAAGATAAAGATAGGCTGAATACAACTCCGCCTGAATTTGAGCATTGAGCATTTCATTCATCTTTTTGTCAAGCATATATCCTCCTATTTTTCTGCTTTCCATAAACCATGGAGATTACAGTATTCTTTTGCAGTCACAGAAGTAGCCCGAATAGCAAAAAAGGCCTCGGGCTTGTCTCCCGGCTTAAGATACTGCGTATACTCCTTGCCATCAGCTACAAGAGTTATCCACATGATATAGTGCTTTTCTTCCATGGGATGTTCCACACTACCAACCCTGACAAGATACCCATCATTTTGGGCTTCAATCACCGGCACATGCTTTTCCCGGGAGGCATCCACCGTGTTTTCCTCCTGCAGTTCCATGGGCTTTCCACAACATACAAGAGTACCACCTCCAGCAAAAAGCACCTCAACAATATTGCCACATACCGAACACTTGTAAATCTGTCCTCTCTGGACCATGATATCCTCCTTTTTTGTTTTTATCTCACACCCTTTTGATTAAAAAAGGGCTTGTACGCCATATCACTCTCAAGAATATGCTTTGCCAACCAGTCCTTGAGAAAATTCATGATATCAAGAGAAAGAAACACATCACCACCCTGAAATTTCTGATAAAACGTAGACACATCCTGCATCAGTTTTTCATGCTCTAACCTATGGGTAACGAAGGCTGGATAGCGATACTCTTTCATCAACCTTTCTTCTGCATCAAAGTGATACCGCGTATACTCCATAAGCTCCTTCAGAATATCACCCACCACCTCTCTGGCCTTTCCTGCTTTCATGGCATCAAAGAGTTTGTTTACCAGACTCACTAATTTCTGATGGTGAGCATCAAACTCTGCAACCCCAACACTCATACTCTCATTCCATGAGATAAATGCCATATCAACCTCCCTCTTTTAAGCACGTTCTTTTCTGCCATGGTTCGGCTGAAACACAACCCTCTTCATACAGTTTTCACACACACCATAAAAGGTCATTTGGAAAGCATCAACTTCACCGGGAATATTTATTCCTTTTGTAAAAATCCCCTCTTCTATCTCACAATCATACACCTCGCCACACTTCCGACACACAAAATGAGCATGATGATGAACAAACCCATCATAAAGCTTTTCCCCCTGACCCACATCAAGGGAAAGAATTTTTCCTTGACTTTCTAAAATATGGAGATTGCGATAAACGGTAGCAAGAGTCACTGAAGGATAGATTTTCTTCACCTCTTCCCACACCTTATCCGCTGGAGGATGAGTCCTTGTTTTCTTGAGAGTTTGAAAGACAGCCTCACGTATTCGACTCTTTTTGTATCCCGTCATCTTTTCCTCCTCAAGGCAGTATAATGCAAAGTGTAGTTTTGTGCAAATTTTTATCCGTAAGATAGCTAAATATTATTATAATAATTATTATTTTAAATGTCAAGTTTTTACTTGCCGTCGTAAAACAACTATCCTCTCCTTTGCAAAAATAAAATAAAAATAACATTTTTCATGTGGTAAAAAAAAATCTTTTGTGGTATACTAAAAGTACAGGAGTTTCTATGAAATGTTTTGCCTTGTCTATCGCAGGCTTCTTTGTGGCTTGCCTGCTTTTTGCCAATCCCTTTCCCGGAATGGAAATAGAAAATGAAACTCCCATTTATGTAGAAACCAGAGAATTTGCCCCCTTTCTGGAAAAGAATCATTTCCGGGATTTCCGCTGGGGAGACAATCGGGCAACTGTCCTTCAAAAAGAAAAGGCTTTCTTTTTCACCAATGTACTTCAGCAAGACAAATTTCTCATCACGCTTTTTCGTGAGGAAGGGAAAAAGTGGCTTTCCTTTCTTCGTCAGGAGATATTCATCGGATACGTCTTTGAAAACAACCGGCTTCTTCTGGGGTATTACCTGGTTCCATGCTATGCCTTCATCGAAGCCACCAACACCTATGAAAACATAAAAAAACATTTTTTTCGCAAGTATACCGACAAAGCCTCCTATTCTCTTGGACTCATCAATCCTCCTCATGGGGATCTTGAAGGTGTTCTTGCTTTCGTTCGATGGAGAACCACCAATACCGTCATTGATCTCACCCTCGAAAGAGAAAAGGTGATTCTTGATCCCAAGACCAAAAGAGAGGTTACCATTCCCTTTGTTATCGTGATGAGTTACACCGACATCACACAGGAAGAACGCCTTTGGAAGGCAACAGAAAGCCACCCCTGAAAACCAGAACACCCAAAAAATAGGTTTTTTCTCTCATATTATTGCTTTTTTTTTGCTTTTCCTGTAGGATAATCCTACTCTATACAGGAAGGAGACCTTCCATGATACCTCATCAGTGGTATATTGTGCTTGAATCTCGAGAAATTCAACCAAACCAGATCGTCGGTGTAACTCGTTTTGGAGAACGATTAGTTTTCTGGAGAAGTAGAGACGGTGAACTTGTCTGTTTGCGAGACAAATGTATCCATCGTGGGGCATCTTTAGCTATAGGAAAACACCATGGAGATGAGATTGCCTGTCCATTTCACGGCTTTCGCTATGATAAAACAGGTCGGGTTACTCTCATACCTGCTAACGGCAGGTCTTCTGAAGTAGCATCCTACTTTCATATCAAAAGATATCCAGTAAGAGAAAAATTGGGATGGGTTTTTGTCTGGTGGGGAGATAGTGAACCAACCCATGAGCCTATTTACTTTGATGACGTGGATGAAAGCCTTTTTTGGGCCTCATCACGTCATCTGTGGCCTGTTCATTATAGCCGGGCTATTGAGAACCAGTTAGATCTTGTGCATCTCCCCTTTGTCCACACAAATACCATAGGAAGGGGAAATAGAACACTCGTCAATGGTCCTGTCCAGGTGGTTAGAGAGGGAGATATAGCTTTCTGGGTTTACAATGAAGTCGACCACGGACAAAAACCCAAAAAAGCTGAAGATCTTCCTCATCCAGATTTTTCCCATCAGCATATACATTTTATCTTTCCCAATATGTGGCAAAATTATATCTCTGACAAAATGAGAATTTTAGTAGCCTTTGTCCCTGTTGATGAAAGCCATACTCTCATCTATCTTCGCATTGCACAAAAATTTATTCGACTCCCCCTTCTAAGAGAACTTGTGAATTCTCTTGCCCTGGGCTTCAGCAAGGTAGTTCTCCACCAGGATGAAAGAGTGGTTATCACCCAGATTCCTATAGCCACTCAACTTCATATGGAAGAAAAACTTATACCTGGAGATCTACCTATCATCACGTATCGCCAGATGAGAGAAAAACTCAAAAAGCTGTGAAGTACTCAAAGGATATCTTTTCCAGAAAGCCAAGAACAAATGAAATTCAAAGCTTGGTACATCCACCAGAATTTATCTTCAAGAGAGATAGTTTTGTTTTTCTTTTTCCAGAATATTGACAAAACCATCTATCCGATATACAATAACGTATCCTGTGCAAGGAGTTCTGCATGAGGTGGAAACACACTTCTCTGGTTTATCGCTATGAGAACACCTGTTATACCCTTCGTGGTTCCCTTCCTTTGCATAATGAACATCTCTCCCTTGAACAAAAAGAAAATACTCTTCGCCTGACAACACGTGTTCCTATTACTCTCATTGCTTTTGAGACTTCTCTTCCCTGGACCTATCAAAAAAAAGACCTCCTGTTTGTTCATGGCTTTCAGAGCTGGTCTGATAGTAGAGAATTTACCCAGAAAGAGAAAATTCCCGGTCTTCCTCCCCATCTTCGGTTTGCGTATGCCAGGTATCATCTTGAATTCTATGGGGATTATCATTTCTACCGCTACAGCCGCAAACGGGGAAGACTTCACAGCCATGGCTGGACTCTTTCCGGACAGAACAACTCCTGGCATCTCGTGGGCTCTCTCGACGAACAATCAGCCTTCACCATATTTGAACACCACCCAGAAGGGAATTTTCTTCGCATTATTCGCGATGTAGAAGGATGGCACATTCCCCGTGGAGAAATCTCTCTTCTCTCTCTTTTCTTCACCAGTGGTACCCTTTTCGAAGCCCAGAGACGTTATCTGGAAAGTCAAGGGCTTTCTTTGCTTCAGAGTGGAAAAACAAGTGGCTGGACAAGCTGGTACAATTACTACACCAACATCTCCGAAAAAATCGTTCTCTCCAATCTTCAAGCCTTCAAAGAAAACCATATACCTATCAACATTTTCCAAATAGATGATGGCTACCAGACAGCCGTAGGGGACTGGCTCTCCATAAAATCCTCTTTTCCCCATGGTATGAAAGCCTTAGCCGATATGATTCACACTTCTGGCTACAAAGCCGGTCTCTGGCTTGCTCCCTTCATCTGCGAAAGCAAGTCAAACCTATTTCACCTCCACCCTGATTGGATTCTTCGGTATGCTGATGGTTCGCCGGTCATTGCCGGTTATAGTGAAAACTGGAACGGGGATTTCTATGCTCTCAACCTCCAAAATCCGGAAGTACGTGCCTATCTTGAAGACGTTTTCAATACTGTTTTGAATCAATGGGGCTTTGATATGGTAAAACTTGACTTTCTCTATGCTGCCAGTATCTATCCCCACAGTGGCAAGACAAGGGCTGCCCACATGAGTGAAGCCATGTCCTGGCTCCGACACCTTGTGGGAGAAAAAGCCATCCTCGGATGTGGAGTTCCTATCAGTAGTGCCCTGGGCAAGGTGGATTACTGCCGAATTGGATGCGATGTGGGGCTTGATTGGGAAGATATCAGACCGGCAAGAATTCATTTCCGGGAACGTATCTCTACTGTCAAAGCCATCACCACCTCTATCAGCCGATATCCACTTCATCGACTCGGTTTTCTCAACGACCCTGATGTTTTCATTCTAAGAGAAAACAACCAGCATCTCTCTTTTGAACAGCGTTATACCCTTTACCTTGTCAATCAGCTCTTCGGGGGACTTCTCTTTACCTCAGATAACATTGGAGATTATTCTTCAGATATCCTTCATCTCTACAAAAAGCAGTTTCCTCTCACTGAACCAGAGATACTTTCCATCACTCATCACCACGAAACCTACCGCTTCCGTCCCCGGAGTGCCTCTCTTCAAGCCATAGGTCCTGTCAAGGTTTATGAAAGCCATTATACAGGATGGATTAGACTTCCCTTCTGTCAGGCTTTTCTTGTTCTCAATCTGGGACATAAACCCCTTCAGCAAAATCTGCCCGACGGCATCTTCTTTGATCCTCTCACGAAAACATACCACAGAAAACACTTCTCTCTTCCTCCCTACGGAAGTCGGCTTCTTCTCACTATTAACCCCCAAGAAAACTGGTCATACGGCGGAAGTACAGAACATCTCTTCCCGGGATCTGGCTTCTCTTTCATCGAGCTTTCTCAAGAAAAACTCTTCTATCGCCTCCATCCTCAAACTGTCCAGAAAGAGAGTCTCTTTTTCGTAAGCCTTGGGGACAATCCCCTCTGGTTCAATGGTCAACCTCTTCCCCTAGAGAAACACCCATTTGGTTTTTTCTTTACCCATATTACCCTTGAGGAGTAGCACCTATGGAAAATGTTTTTTTCCCACCAGATTTTTTATTTGGTACCGCAACCGCAGCCCTTCAAATAGAAGGGGGAGATACCAACAACAACTGGTATAAGTGGGCAGAACAGGGACACATCAAGGACCACAGTTCACCCATTCGTGCCAACGATCACTGGAAACGATTCAAAGAAGATATAGAGCTTCTCGCCGAACTTGGTGTGCAAACCCATCGTATGGGACTTGAATGGAGTCGTATCGAACCAGAACCAAATAGATTTTCCCAAGAGGGAATTGATCATTACGCAGAAGAAATCTCCCTGCTCAAAAAACACAACATCCGCCCACTTGTCACGTTGTATCATTTCTCTCACCCTCTCTGGTTTGAGGAGAAAGGGGGATGGGAAAACGAGGAAAGCATAAGCGATTTTCTTCGATATGTCAGGTTCGTTGTTGAAAGACTGAAACCCCTCGTAAGCGACTGGGTAACCATAAACGAGCCTAATGTTTTTCTCTCCTACGGCTATGTTCTTGGCACCTGGCCTCCTGGAAAACAAGACAGCTCTGCCATGATACAAGCTGCCAGAAACCTTGTTATAGCTCATCTCAAGGGCTATTTAACTATTCACGAACTTCGACAGGAAGAAAAAGAACCCACCCTGGTTGGGGTAGCCCACCACCTCAGAGTTTTCAGTCCTCTTCACTTTTTTTCTCCCCTGGATCAGCTGGCTACAATTCTCAACGACTATGTGTTTCAGGGTATTTTTTTAGAAGGTATGGGAAGAGGTCATTTTCTCCCCCCTCTCGGTTCAGGGTATCCTCTG
>JBKBIS010000006.1:0-16045 GCA_046294145.1 Brevinematales bacterium
CTACTCCCTGGTCAGCTATAGTGATTCAATCAGAGAAAGCAGGAGGATCGTTTTCTCTTGTTCATCTTACTGTGGATGATGAAGTTGGACAGAACTATTTGATGTATGTTCAATATGATACTCCTGAGGTTCCTCTTCATATCACTATAGATAATTGTATCTTTTCTTCTCGCGGAGAAAACGCTCCTATTTTTATTGGCAAGGCTTCCACTGTTGACTGGAGAAACAATATCTTTTTCTTTCCTTGTTCTGATATAGTTATTCAATATGAAGAAAAGATATACGGAGCTCAGGATATTCATCGATTGGGATGGTCCAATCTTTATGCTCAGCCATTCTTTGTAGATATAAAAAAACAAAACTACAAGCTTCTTCCCACAAGTCCTGCCATAGATCGGGCAAGAGTCATAAAACAAATCACCAATGATAGAGAAAATGTTCTTCGACCTCAAGGGAAGTCTCCTGATTGTGGAGCATATGAAGTAAGGTAATCAATTTATAACTAAAAAGCCCGGAATAATCCGGGCTTTTTAGCTTGTTTGTTAGTACACAAAAAGCATCTCTCGATACTTAGGAAGTGGCCACAGATCGTCTGCGGTTTTGTCCTCAAGGGTGTCAACCACATCACGAAGGGCATTCATGGCCGGCAGAACCTTTTGGCAATAGAAATCGGCTTTTTCTACTTCATCGCCAAGATCCTCTGCTTTTTTCACAAGATCTTCCAATTCGCTTATTTTCTTCTGGAGATCAACAACAAGAAGGGAATATTCTTTTGTGGTATGTAACTGAGCCTCATAAGCCTTTTCATTTACATCTTTGATAGAAACAGTGGCATTCGCCAAGACAGTCTGATAACGCAGGACTGTAGGAAGAATTTGGGTTCTGGCCATAGCCAGAGCAGTTTCTGCCTCGATATTCAGGGTTTTCGAGTAGTTTTCCACTAAAATATGATAGCGAGCCTGAATCTCAACTTCACTCAGAACCCCCATCTCTTTCAAAACAGCTATATTTTTCTCAGCAATAAAATCTCGAAGTGATTCTGGTGTGTTTTTACGGTTTGGAAGCCCTCGTTTAGCTGCCTCTTTCTCCCATTCAGGAGAGTAGTTGTTGCCCTCAAACCGAACAGGTTTACTCTCTTTGATCATAGGAAAAATCACTTCCATCACTGCCTGATTGAAATCCATCCCCTTCTTGAGATTAACTTCAATCTTATCACACACTTCCTTCAATACACTGGCTACAATTGTATTGAGAACAAAGTTTGGCCCAGCGATAGACTGAGAAGAACCTACCGCACGGAATTCGAACTTGTTGCCAGTGAAGGCAAAAGGTGACGTCCGATTTCTATCAGTATTGTCTTTGCTGATCCTGGGAAGAGTGCTAATCCCCAGATCAATGATCTGTTTATCTGTGTAGTTTGTTTTTTTGTTGGATTCAATATCCTCCAGAATCTGAGATAGCTGTTGCCCCAAAAACACAGAAATAATTGCTGGTGGAGCCTCATTAGCTCCAAGGCGGTGATCATTGCCTGGTGTAGCTACGGATGTACGAAGAAGATCAGCATACCGATATACCGCAGTAATAACCGTCGTCAAAACAGTCAGAAACTGTAAATTCTCATGAGGAGTATGGCCAGGATCAAGGAGGTTTTCCCCTGTATCTGTAGCCATAGACCAATTGTTGTGTTTTCCTGAACCGTTCACCCCCTTGAATGGCTTTTCATGAAGGAGAAGGGCAAAGTTGTGTCGGTTGGCTACCTTTCTCAAAATCTCCATGAGAAGGAGGTTGTGATCTGTAGCAATATTTGTCGTTTCAAAGATAGGAGCAATCTCAAACTGAGCGGGCGAAACCTCATTGTGGCGTGTTTTTGCAGGAATTCCAAGCTTGAATGCCTCAATCTCCACATCCTGCATAAAAGCCAGCACTCTTTCCCGTATAGAAGCAAAATAATGATCTTCCATCTGCTGGCCACGGGGAGGCTTTGCTCCAAACAGAGTACGACCAGTCAGCATGAGATCCTGACGACGGAGAAAATATGCCTTGTCAATCAGAAAATATTCTTGTTCTGGTCCCACTGTAGTAGTAACACGTTTCACATTTTTTTTGCCAAAAAGGTGCAAAAGTCTCGTAGCTTCTCTACTGAGAGCCTCCATCGAACGAAGAAGAGGAGCCTTCTTGTCAAGCACTACCCCTGTATAGGACAAGAATACGGTAGGAATACAAAGAGTATTACCATTTACTCCTTCCATAATGAAGATAGGCGAAGAGGGATCCCAAGCTGTATAGCCACGGGCTTCAAAGGTGGCTCGAAGACCTCCGCTGGGAAAGCTCGAAGCATCAGGCTCACCCTGTTTCAAAGCCTTGCCAGAAAAACGATTAATAGGCATTCCATCAGCATCAAAATCAAGAAAACTATCATGCTTTTCAGCAGTTGTTCCTGTCATTGGTTGGAACCAGTGAGTATAATGCGTAGCACCCTTACTGAGGGCCCATTCTTTCACCCCATGAGCTACTTCTTCAGCTAATGCATCGTCGATCGATTCCCCAGAAGCAATAATAGCCTTAAGACGGGAATAGGTCTTGTAGGGAAGATAGGTCCTCATAGCCTCATCATTGAAGACATTACACCCAAAATACTCCGGGATAGGCATCCCTTTGTATTCATCTTTTACTGTGGACCGTACCTGACGATTGCCAATAATATCGGTCAACAGGTGATCACGAACAGAAAGAGACATTTTTGTCCTCCTTTTGAAATTCTCTATTTTTTATCGCAAAAAACGTGCCAAAATAAGATAAAAAGACTTCTGTCTCAAATTTCTCATCACCTGAGAGTTTTCTATCTCTTTTCATTAGTTTCAGATAGTAAAAAAACAATAAATTGATCTTTTTGTCTTCTGTATATAAGAAAAATAACTGTTTTTTATAAAGAAAATTTGCCTATTTTTTAATCATATGGTATAATAATGATCAAAAAATAGGCAGGAAAGTATATGCTTGGTGAAGAAAATCAGGTCAAAAGACTGCGACTTATTCAGTATTTGAGTATAGCTATGAATCAAACTCAAGATGCTGAAGAACTACTGGGGCTTATGTTGGACAAGGCTATTGAATTAACCAATGCCACCACTGGCTCAATTATGCTCAAGGATGAGGAATCAAAATATCTTCGTTATGCTGCCTACAGAGGATTTGATGAGAATCGAATCAAAAGAGTTCCTATTGCTGTAGGGGAGGGACTCACAGGGGCGGTATTTCGAGATGGTATTCCGCGATTGGTTAATGATGTGAGACAAGATCCTCTCTATATTCCTTTGCGAGAAGATATCCAATCTGAGCTTATTGTACCTTTGCAGGTTGAGGGACAGATTATTGGAGTGGTGAGTGTGGATAGTGTGATAAAAAACGCGTTTACCGAAGAGGATCTTGAACTTCTCTACACTATCTCTAACCAGGCAGCACAAATTCTCTATCGTACCAAGCTCTATGAAGAACTCAAGTACAAAATTCATCTTCAAGAAATTTTGATTGATATTTCGCAAATCATAGAGAAAAAGATAGATCTTCAGGATGTGTTTGAATCGGTTATGAGTATTCTTGCTGAACGGATCCATATTGATCGAGGGATGCTTGTTCTTTTTGAACCTGAACAAAGCGAACAACTTTCTATTTTTGCGGGATATCGCCTCACCAAAGAAGAGTGCGAAAGAGGTATTTACAGAGTAGGAGAAGGAATTATTGGAACGGTTGTGGCTACAGGACAGCCCATTGCCATTCCCAACGTTCATGAAGAAACTCGCTTTTTGAATAGGTTAAAGATCAAAAGAGACAGAGAAAAACCTATTTCCTTTATTGCAGTTCCTCTCAAATTAGAGGGAATTACGTTAGGCGTAATGGCTGTAGAAAAACAATATGATAACACCACCTATCTCAAAGATCTTGAAAAGATGCTTTTCTTGGTGGGACAGATCCTTTCAAACAAAGTGAGGTTAGCACGGACCATTCAGCAAGAAAAGGCTTCCCTTTTAGAGGAAAACCTCACATTGAAGAAGGAATTAGAAAAAAACTATGCCTTTCATCATATAATAGGAAGAAATCATCGTATGCAGGCCATCTTTGATCTGATTCATACGGTGGCTGATACCAATGCCTCTGTGCTTATTCTCGGAGAGAGTGGAACGGGAAAGGAGTTAGTGGCCAAGGCCTTGCATTATAATAGTTCACGAAAAGACAAGCCTTTTGTGAGCATCAATTGTGCCTCCATTCCAGAGAATCTTCTTGAGTCTGAACTTTTTGGATACAAGAAAGGAGCCTTCACAGGGGCAAATAGCGACAAGAAAGGTCTTTTTCAGGTTGCTCACGGAGGCACTCTATTTCTTGATGAAATAGGGGATATGCCATTTTCTCTTCAGGCTCATCTTCTTCGTGCTTTACAGGAGAGGGAAATTACACCTTTAGGAAGTGAAAGCAAGATTCCTATTGATATTCGTCTCATCGCCGCTACCAATAAATCTTTGAAGACGTTAGTGAAAGAAAAACGTTTTCGGGAGGATCTCTATTATCGTCTCAATGTAATAGAAATCCAGCTCCCACCACTTCGAGAAAGAAAAGATGATATTCCTCTCCTTGTGAAACACTTTATTCAAAAAGTGTCGGAAAGAGAACATCGTCCTGCCATTGATATCAGTGAGGAGGCCCTTCTGGCTCTTATGAACTATTCCTGGCCAGGTAATGTTCGCGAACTTGAAAACTGTATTGAAAGAGCAGTGATTTTAGCCCGTGGTAATCGTATAGAACTGCACCATATTATTCCTTTTTTGGCAATGGAAGAAGAAAAAAAGCCCTTTTCCCTTTCAGAATGGGTTCGCTCCTATATTGGAAATCCTGAATATACAGGCAAAGTGTACGACATCGTTGTTGGTATGGTAGAAGAAGAACTCATTCGACAGGCACTTCTGTTGAACGAGAGAAATAAACTCAAGACATCTGAATTTCTTGGTATTAATCGCAATACACTTCGAACAAAAATGGAAATTTACAAAATTGACTGATAGTTAGTTGACGAGGAACCGTCTGAAGTGAGAAAAATATACCGTGCATTTTCCTCTTCTCCGTAGGAGAAAGCGATAGTTGTATGTGGAAAATAAAATTCTCTTTCTAATATTTCTGGCCACTCGACAAGCACAAGAGAACCTGGTTGAAAAAGTTCATAAAGCCCTATGGTTTCTCCCTCTTCAGACGATCGAAGACGATAGAGATCAACATGATAAATACTCTTTTCTGGATGGGGATAATGATGGATGATGGAAAAGGTCGGACTACATACTCCTTCCGTAATTCCCCAAGAGGCAAGAAGACCTCGAACAAAGGTTGTTTTTCCACTCCCGATATCCCCTTTGAGAAAAATCCAGGGAGATATTTTTCCTTCGTCGAGGAAAGAACCAACCTCTTGAGCTATCTGATATGTTTCTTCAACAGAATAAGAAAACCATTCCCTTTGCATCGTTGTCATGATATCAGATCCACAAGAAGACCTTTGATTTGCTGAATGAGTTGAAAGTAGGAAAGCCTGTTTTTCTCGTTGGAAAGGATGAGATGAGCCATTTGCTGAAGCTTCTCATCGATAGATTCTACAATCACATAGGTGTTGATTTTACTGAAACCTGATCGGCTTGTAATTGTCTTCACATCCATATTTTTGATCGCATATCGCACTAAAGCCTTTACACAACTTCGATAACGATTGAAATGTTCGATATCTGGGTTTTGAGAAAGTTGTTCTCCCAACAAATCAATCACACTCCCCAATTCTCGAATATCATTTTCTGAAAGTTCATCCCCAACAATACTGAAAAAACTCTCCAGATCTGGACTTTCTAACATTTCTTTGAAATTAAAGATTCCTTTTCTCTCGCTTTTCTTCTGGGTTGTCTTTTTTGGATTGAAAAAAGGAGAAAAATTTTCAATCTTCACTTTTCTTCTCCTTGATAATAGCTGCATAGGCATTGTGGTTGTGGATGGATTCATAATTCTCCACTTCTACCTGATACCAGAGAATCCTTTCATCTCTATTGAGAGCAAGAGCAATATCTCGTGCTGTATCTTCTACAAACTTGGCATTCGTATAGGCTTTCTCGGTGATATACTTTTCATCACTCCGCTTGAGAATGGCAAACAGTGGGGCAGAGGCATTCCTCTCCGCTATGGTAATGAGTTCTTCAAACCATACAAAGGAAGACGTTTTTGCCTGAATACGAACAACTCCCCTTTGATTGTGAGCGCCGTAATTACTGATTTCCTTTGAACAAGGACAAAGGCTATGAATGGGAACCTCTACTTCCATGGTAATAGAGAGTCTTTCTCCAAGAGAGGCTTTAACAGAGCAAAGGTATTCCATATAGCTTTTGGTACCAGAAACAGGAGCTGATTTCACAAGAAAATAGGGAAAACGTATTTCGATATGAGCTTCTTCACATTCGAAACGACTTTTCATCTCTTCCAAGATAGACAAGAGAGTTTCAAGGGAGAGATCATGAGCATATTGATGTAAAATCTCTCCAAACCGGCTCATGTGAGTCCCTCTATAGTGATGGGGAAGATTCACATACATATTAACATCAGCAATAGTGGGCTGCGTTTTGTTTTGCTGATCCCGAACAATAATAGGTATTCGTAGGTTACGAATACCTACCTTGTTGATTGGAATATTTCGATAGTCTTTTTCGCTCTGTACATCTTTCATAGTTTATAGTATACCGAAAAAAGGGAAAAAAGGCAATTTTCAGGGGCTATCTTGTTTTTAGATAGCCCCCTGAAAATTATTCGGTTATCTCAATGGTGGCTCGTGGAGTTATACCTTCTTTGCCTTTCACATTTCGGAGATAAATGAAATAATCAATTGTATCTCCTATATTTGGTCGTCCCAGGAACACTCTCACTGTTCCATCAAATCCAAGTTTTGCCCTTATACGCCGATACGAAGGTGCATTATTCAGACGATAGACAAAATAGATATTATTGTAATCTATACCATCCACAGGATCAAAGACCTTGAAAGTTAGATACATACCTGACTGGGAAGTAGGCTTTTGCGGGTGAATTGTTAATTCTGTGAGCTTAAAGGGATTTCCTAAAATCTTGGTATCATATCTCTCTTTGTCTTCAGTTGAAACCTCTTCTCCCAGGGAAACCATAGCAGGAATATTGAGTTTTTTTCTTTTCAGGACATTCAAAAGAATATCGTAAACCTCTGCCGTTTGTTTCATAGCAATTTCCATCTGGTTACTGGCATTTTTCATATTGGCCAAATTTCCTGACCAGAGCCAGTCAGAATGAGTAGCCATCACAAGGTTTTCCCATGTCTCAAGATAGAGATAATCAGGATAACTGGTATCAAGTTGGAGATCAGAAACCATCTTCTTTGCCGAGACAATATCCAGAACTTTTTTGCCATTATTACGGATACTTTCCCATATGCTCTGTTTCATGGGGTGGTCAAACCAGATCTTATAACTCACACTTTGAGTTTCAATATCATAGTACCAACCACCACTAATCTTTTCACTCAAAAAACTCTGGGTAGGAATGGTTTCTTTGAAAATATCATCTCCACTTTTGAAACGAATCCACGGAATAGTTTTGAGCTTGGTGAAAAGCTTGTCCATAAATTCTGCATCACCAATAAATTCTCCGTTATTTACTACCGTGACCACCGAGTTTCCATCCTTGTTTTGAGACGCTACAGAAATCAAATAAAGGATAAACTCATCAATAGCCTTGTCTGTTTTCTTGAGAAGAATGTTCACGGCCTTGCTATCCCGAACAAGTATATTCATCGCATAGCCCTTGCTCATGATACGAGATGGTTTGTGGTAATCAATATCAGGCATACCCTTGTAGCCTGTATCTACAGCAATATCAGCCAGATATCCCCAGGTGAGTTTGTTTTGTACCACAGGTTCTATCACTCCATCAGAAAAGGCCATTTCGGGGAAAAACATACCACTTGGCATTGTGCCAAAAGCCAGTTGTTTGATTTCTGTATCCATTCGAATCTGTTCTGTGATTTCTTCAACGGAAATAAAGGGAAACAGAACATTTCCATAGCCGGTAGCCATAAGATTAAATGTCCCTTTTTTGATGAGATCCCCATACATGGATATAAAATAGGGAGAAACCAACATCCATTGATAAAGAAGTGCCCCACTAATAATAAGGTCACTTCTCACCGTTGGGTGTTTCTGATAAAGTTTCACAATATTGGAATACACTGAAGAAAGCGGCTGAAGATTTGCCTTAATTTTTCCTACAGAATTATAGATAGGCTGATTCAAAAACCAGGCAAAATTGATGGTGAGAGGCTTACTCATAGCTGGAATAGGGATCTCACCCATTTTCACGTTTCTTTCTGCTCTGTAGACTTCAATACCTGCAGCGTCTGTGAGTCGAACTACTATCTGGTAGTAACCACCCTTAATTTTTGAAGAAGCAGGAGCTGAAGCAGAATAAGACACAAATTTTTCTGGAACAATTTCTGAAACAGTTTCTTGCTTCAGTGTATCAAGAAGGGTTTTATTGTTGTCATAAATCTCAATAGAAAGCTGTCCCTGCGAAAAAGTCCCGGGAGTAAATTTGTATATTTGGCCACTTACCGTTATTTTGCCCGCAGTGTAGGAAGCTATCATAGAACCTGTAAAACCGGTTTCACTATTTCCATAGGCAATATTTTGCATAGGAGGCAAAAGAACAATGCTCACGTCATAGTACACACTTTCTTTCGGTTGAATAACCTTTTTCTTGAAAACAAGGTCATAGGTGGGCACGATAGGGTCATGGAACGTCCAGTAAGCGTCAATCAAAAGTGGAGAAAAAAGCCACACCGCCGAAGATTTTCCATCCTTGACGGTGAGACCTGCAAAACCAGCGGTAGGGAACATATCCAGACCATGTCCTGCACTTCCCGGATTAAAACCAATTTCCACCACATCGTTCTCAAGAGGAAGCCAGGTGCTCTTTGCATCTTTATTGGTAGGACCAAGAATAGGCCTTGATTGATGCCAGTAAGTAATTTCTAGAGGTTTTTTCTCTGTATTCTTGATTTCTACCAGAGAATAGACAGCAGGTACTGTATCATCAACAGATATTCTCTTGGTAAGCACAAGCCCCTTTTTTGTGGGATTGGCCTTTCCCACATCAACGGTCATTTCTATATAGGCTTTGGATTCGTCTTTAGTTAAACCAAAACCCTTTACCTCATAAGGTGTTTTAGCAAGCCCTGGCCACGAAAGATCTACAATATCATAGAAAGCCCCGGCTGAATCAGGACTATTAGGGTTAAATGTTTGAACAACTTCTTCTCCTGTTTCTTTGTTTACAATAGAGAGAGCTCTTCCACCCAATTTTGGCTCAATGACTACTTTGATACGACCATTTTCGAGTACATAGAGACCATCTTTTTGTCTGTAGGCAAGCAAGTTGCTATTTTTTGATGCATAATTTTGTCCCCAAAGAGAGGATACAATCAGAACAAAGAGAACCATCCAAAAACGTTTCATACAACCCTCCTTACTCTTCTGTAAACCAGAAGGTTAAACCCGCACTGATACCCTGCTTGCTAGTATTAAAATAATCCTGCCACCCAAAGGTATAAGCAAGACGTAAACCAAACCAGCCAAATTTGATATCCATTCCAATATCGGTAATATCATACTTCGCAATATCAAAGACAATGAAATCAGACCACAACACCTGAGTATCGGCAAAGAAACTCCACTGAGCCAGCAGAGGAATGCGGAGTCCGCCACCAAAAGCTAACGCATAAGGAGCATAGAAATGAGGAGTAGCATTATACATTCCTCCTAAGGAAAGCTGAAGCAAGGGAAAAGGATGAATACCAATTTGTGCCCTCACCATATGGTTCATCTCACTTCCAAACTGGAAACTCTGTGATTCTATTCCACTATAGAATCCCGAAATACTCATGCCACTCCAGTTTCTCACCATCTTGGGCCACCATACGTCACTCTTTTGCTTTTGTTTTTTCACATTGTCAATTCGTTTTTCTACACGATTACGCTGTTCCTTTATGACATTATAATCCTTAAAAGGAGAAGCATCAATTTTAGCAAGAATATTCTGGTAAATCTTGAGTGCTTCAGCGTACTGGCCATTTTCTGCTTTGCGATCAGCTTCATATACCATAGAAGTTAAACTGTCGAGAAGCACTTTTGCATCACCAGCCAATTCTTTTTCTGCTTTTTTGTTGGCAGCGGTTCTTTGTTTCATCTCAATGTCGATGTATGTATTGGAGAGCTGTTCGTTTTCAAAAGCATCAATCTCCTTGATCATCGAAAGAGCCCTATTGTAGTACTTCAAGGCATCTTCATAATTCTCGTTTTGGCTTGCTGTATCACCCGCTGCAACTATACCAATAACCTCACCCTCTATTTGTTTCCAGCCATAGAGGGCATAACTTTTTCTAATAGTACTACGAAGTTCAGGAAGAGGATTATTCGTCAGTCGGCTTGCATCTATTTTTGCCACTAATTGCTTGAACTGAAGCACAGCATTGGAGATATCTCCCTTTTCTGCCACAAGATTCCAGTAGTTGTAATTTGTATAGACATCAAGATAAAGATCTGCCACCAGAATATTATCCCCCAGTTCTTTCTTGGCAAAGAGAATCTCATTTTCTAATTTACGAAGCTTCTGAAAGGAGGCGTATTCAGAAGTACGAATGGTAGAAAGAGCAAGGGCAAAATTGGAGCTTGCTGAAAAGAAGTCATTTTGCCCTGCTGCATCAAGCGCTTCTTGCAAGAAGAAGAAACTACTATCAAATACATCATCTTCTCCCACGCCGGGAGTAGAGACAAAGGTAAGAACAAGAGTTTGTTGAGAATTAACGCTAAGGTTAGTAACAATAGTCCTGAAACCCCGTTTATTTAGTTTTAACTCTACATTTCCCATCTCCACAGAAAATACGTTTGAACTACTATAGCCCACAAAATCTCCATTCACATAGGCTTCAAATCCTTTCTCAGGCACAGTACTGACAAATAATTTGGCAGGAGCATCCTTGAGCTTTAGAGATAACATGTTTCGGAGATTGGGTTGAATATATATATTGGTAGTCAAGGTTTTATACCCTTCTTTTTCAATTCTGATGGTTGTATTGCGAGCAGGAAGAGTAGTAACATCAAGAACTCCCATCGAAGTTTTTCCACGTAGCAAGCCATTCACAACCACATAAGCGTCTTCCGGTTGAGTACTAATAGAAAGATCCCCAAAAATAGGAGAAAGTTGGGCTATCACTATATTGAAACGAGAAGAAGACCATTCCACATTGGTGGAAACATTCATATAACCAAAGTTAGTTCCAAGAAATTCCAGACCAAGACGTGGGGTTTCAGTTAACCAAAGTGGGGCAGGTGTTTTGATACGCCGTTTTCCATCAACGATAACGGTGAGCCCCTTTTCAGGCGTAGAAATGATCATACCCACTACAGGACGAGCTTGAAGATCAACAGTCATGGTCTGCTGTTCTTCTTTGAAAATAATGTTTGTTCGAAATGGAAGGTAGCCGTCTTTGATCACTGTAATAAGATTCAGACCAGATGTAACCTGGGTTTCAAAAATTCCATTTTGAATCACCCCCACCTTTCTTCGGTTCACAATTACATTGGCTCCCTCTTGTGAACATTTGATTACAAAAGACGTTCCCTTTCGACTCAAGGAAACTGTCTGCATATTCAAAACATTGGGTTGAAGATTAAAGGTATACTGTTTCATCTTGTAGTTTTCTGTTTCTTCAAAAATAACTGTCTTGGTACCAGCAAGTATATTGGTCATAAAGAAAGGAGTTCTACCCTGAATACCGTCCTCTAAAATCAAAAAGAAAGCCCCGGGATAGTCTGCATTCAGAAAGAGATGACCTTTTGGACGTTCTTCTGCTGCTCCCAAGATCTTTTTGGTCGCTACAAGACGAATGACATACGTGGATGGGTTAAACCCTACAGAGATATTGGTGAAAAACGGATCATATCCATCAGCCATAACCAGAAGAGGATAACTTCCCAGCGGAAGTTCATTCTGACCAGGCTTGAAGATAACAGAAGGTAAAGAAATAAGCTGAATATTTTTGGCTGTAGAAGGCACAAGAGAAAGTGTGATTTTCCCTTTTACTTCTGGTTGATAGTAATATCTTTCCCACTGATTAAAAAGAGCAATGATATTCTCTTTGAGAAGGGTATTCATAGCTACCAGATTAGTCAAGAGAGATGAGGGAATAGTAACTTTTTGAATAACTGGCTTGACTGAGGCTAGAGATTGATACCACGAAAAGGTAATGGTATATGTATTGCCAGCTACAGTAAAACCAATATCAAGGGCTTGCTGAAAACGAATATAGTTGGAAAGAGATTTGAAAAAAGCCTGCGAAAAGGGGGCTATTTTGAGGGGCTGGATCTTTGAGGGAGTAACCACCTTTCCTTTGACAACCACCAGATTCGTATTGGTACGATTGATCTCATTGATGATAGAATTAGCCCATTCTACTGCTAGTGGAACTGGCAAATAAACATTGTTCAGAACATCATTGACGTCATTCAGATTAAAAACGACTTGGTTTAAGAGAATCTGATAGGGACCATCCTCCATGCCTTTGGGTTTTGCCCCTAAAGAAACAAGCGTAATCGTTTCTCCCCACAAAAAGAGAGGTAGAAACAGCAGCATCATCACAAATTTTTTCATACTCTATCGCTCCTACTTGAATATATTTCTCGTCTCTCGTATTATTATAACATAACTTTTGATTTTGTCAAGAGAAAGACTATCATCTCTCACCTTTCATCTTTCATACTATATATACCATTCCCCTCAGTCAAAATGGAAATTTTGATATCATTTGACCCAAAAAGAATCTAAAAACTTGACAATAAATCTTTTTTTGTGTATAATAAAATACACTAAAATAGTAGGTTTTTTTTATGCAAAGAGTCTATCTAGACAATAATGCAACTACCATCGTGGATCCCAAGGTAAAAGAAGCAATAGAAATGTATTTCTGTCAACAATATGGCAATCCGAATTCGCTCCATAATTTTGGCACAGAGGTCCATCCAGCTATGCGAATTGCCCTCGATCGGTTGTATGCAGGAATAGGAGCAAACGATGAAGATGATGTCATTGTTACCTCCTGTGCCACAGAAAGTAATAACACGGTTCTAAAGGCCATATACTGGGAAGTGATAGCAAAGACAAACAAAAAGCGTATTTTGACTACTCCCGTAGAACATCCTTCTGTAGCTCATGTGTGTGAGTTTTTGCACAGTAAGGGGGCCGAGATTGTAGAATTGCCTCTCAATCAGGATGGTATTGTGGACCTTGAAACACTCAAAGCCTTTCTTGAACCAGAGAAAACAGCTCTTGTTTCTATCATGTGGGCTAATAATGAAACAGGTCTTATTTTCCCTATCAAAGAGCTTGCTACCTATACTCGTTCGATAGGAGTTCTGTTCCATACAGATGCTGTACAGGCTATTGGAAAGATTCCTGTCAATGTTCAGGAGGCTCCTGTCGATTATCTCTCCTTTTCTGCCCACAAGTTTCATGGGCCAAAAGGGGTAGGTGGGCTTTACATTCGCCAAGGTGCTCCTTTTGTTCCTCTTCTCCATGGAGGAGAACATATGGGAGGAAAACGTTCTGGCACTATTAATGTGGCTGGTATGGTGGGTATGGGATTAGCTATGGAACTAGCTAATGATGCCCTTTCCTATGAGCATACAAAAATTCGCCATCTTAGGGATAAATTGGAAGATGCGATTTTGTCTATCCCGGATACTCTGGTGATCGGAAAGAGAGAACTTCGTGTTCCCAATACTATCCTTGCCAGTTTTCGGGGAGTGGAAGGAGAGGCTCTCATCTGGGATCTCAATAAGTACGGAATTGCCGCTTCTACAGGTTCGGCGTGTGCCTCGGAATCTCTGGAACCTAATCCTGTCATGGTCGCCATTGGGGTGGACAGGGAACTGGCTCATACTGCTGTTCGTTTTAGTCTTTCCAGGTTTACAACGGAAGAGGAGATTGACTATACCATAGATGTTTTAATAGCCTCCGTAAAACGTTTGAGGGAAATTTCTTCGACTTATACAAAAAAGAGGGTATAATTATGGCAAAAAATCAACTCATTGGTGGGGCATTGTGGGAAAACTACTCTCAAAAAGTGGCGGAGAGAATGGATAATCCTCGATATAGAGGAGAGCTTACCGAAGAAGATGCTCAAAGACTTGGCGGAAAACTGATCATCGCTGATTGGGGGGCGGAAAGCTGTGGAGATGCTGTAAGACTTTACTGGATTGTTGATCCCGAAACTCATATTATCCTTGATGCCAGGTTCAAAAGTTTTGGGTGTGGAACAGCTATTGCTTCCAGTGATATGATGGCAGAACTCTGTATTGGGAAAACCGTGGATGAAGCGGTAAAAATTACCAACCTCGATGTAGAAAAGGCCCTTCGCGATAAACCAGATGTTCCCGCTGTCCCTTCTCAAAAAATGCATTGTAGCGTGATGGCTTACGATGTGATTAAACAGGCTGTGGCAATTTACAAAGGGATAGATAGAGAATCTCTGGAGGATGAAGAAATTGTCTGTGAATGTGCTCGTGTATCTCTTCGAACCATTCGGGAAGTTATCCGTATCAACAATCTCAAAACGGTGGAGGAGATCACTCAATATACCAAGGCAGGTGCATTTTGTAAATCCTGCATTCAACCAGGGGGACATGAAAAGAGAAAATACTATCTTGTCGATATATTACGAGAAGTTCGAGAAGAGATGGCAAAGGAGAAGATTATGGCAGAAGAAACCAAATTCAGTGAGATGACGATTGTCCAGAAGCACAAGGTTCTGGAAAAGATTATGGACGAAGAGATTCGACCTATGCTTGCAACGGATGGAGGAAGCCTTGAGATTGTAGATATTCAGAGTGCAGACAATGGAAAAACCCTGGTATATATCCGCTATCTTGGTGCATGTAATGGGTGTGCAAGCGCTATGACAGGAACATTGTATGCAATCCAGGGATATCTGAATCGAAAGGTGGATGAAAATATCGTCGTTTATCCTATTTGATTACCTATGCTTCTCAACCCCTCTTTGTGGACAAAGAAATTTCACCGGACATTGACGCTCGCAGAGAGGTGATACAGGCTTGCATATAGTTTGACCAAAAGCAACAAGAAGATCATTGTAGGTGATCCACTCCGAAACAGGAAGTTTTTGTCGGAGAGCAAACTCTGTCTCTGTCGGCGTACGCGTTCTCACATAATCCCATCGATTGGATATGCGATGTACATGAGTATCTACACAAATACCCGGTTTATTGTACCCAAGGGTTATCACGAGATTAGCTGTTTTTCTTCCCACGCCTGGAAGCATGAGAAGTTCTTCGATAGTATCAGGCACAAAACCCTGGTACCTTTCCAGAAGAATCTTGCTTATTTCTCTGATACGTTTTGCTTTTGTTTTATAAAAGCCGACAGGATAAATGAGGTGGGCAATCTCCTCTTCTGAAAGGGTGAGCACATCCTCTGGAGTATGGGCTTTTGCAAAAAGACGTTTTGTAGCTTCTCGTGTGGTCTCATCCTTTGTTCGTAAAGAAAGTATCGTTGCTATGAGAACCTGATAGGGAGATCCCTTTGACACAGCCACAAATGTCACTACCGGTGCTTCCCAAGAGGGGTAGTGAGACTTGAGGATAGAAAGTGCTTGTAAAACTTCTTCAGTAGTCATAGTGTTTTCCTAAAGACCTCAGTTGCGACTTCCAAACAGGACTCTTCCCAATCGCACCATTGTACTTCCTTCCTCGATAGCTAAAGGGAAATCATCACTCATCCCCATAGAAAGCTGAAGCGCATGGGTAAACCATTTCTGAGCTTCATCTCGAATCTTCCTGAGGAGCCCAAAAGCCTCTCGTATAGCTTTTTCATCATTCGTTAAAGGGCCAACAGTCATCAGTCCTTCAATATAAAGATTGGGAAGTTCTTTGAC
>JBKBIS010000006.1:16055-17730 GCA_046294145.1 Brevinematales bacterium
GACTCCATGCTTTGAAATCTCCAAAGAGGTATTGACTTCAATAAACACAGGAAGCATTTTTTGAAGTCGTTTGGAGATACCCTCGGCCAGAGAGAAGCTCTCTATTGATTGAATGACATCAAAACATTGAAGAGCTTTGTTGATTTTATTGGACTGGAGGGGACCTATCAAATGACGGGTAAAAGAAAGATCTTGCAAATGAGAAAACTTTGTGTCCGCCTCTTGGACACGGTTTTCTCCAATATGACAAATACCCGCTTCTATAGCTTCCCTTACTACTTCTGGCCCAAAGGTTTTGGTAACAGCTACAATGGTAATAGGATAAGAAATATGTCTTTTTGCCTTGAGACTTTCAATTTGCTCTACAATACGCCAATAGTTTTCTTTCACAGACATGATTTCCTCCAGAATATACTTTAAGAAAGAGAAGACATTTTTTCAAGAAAAAAGGGTGTCCACATGGACACCCTTTTAAGACTTTTCGTTTTCTAAAAACTGGATCGAATACTTACTATAAAAGAAAAATTATCAAAAGTATTGTTCCCGCTGATGAGGTAGGGAAGCCTACCCTGGCCAATGACTGCCCAGATAAAAGTATCACTTATCATCCAATCAAGAGAAAATCCTCCAACATGAATACTCATACCCAGTTGGGGAAGAAGCATAGTGTTTATTTGAAACTTTGTCAATATATCCTTTGCTGTTTCTGTAGTTCCCGCATAGGTATATGAGGATGTAGTTGTATGGTCTATATAATAAAAATTTGCCATACCCATTCGAAGAGAAAGCCATTTTTTCAATCCAATCTCTACACCTGCGTTCAGGATGGTGTAATTCTGGGCACGGGATCCTGTTTCCCTATCTGTGTATACATCCGTTCCTGTACTCTGATTAACAGTAAACCACTCCTCATCAGAAAGAAGAGTGAAGTTATTGAGAGAACCAAAAGCCAAAAGATTCTCCCTGGTATAGGTAATACCTGTTCCAATCTCTATCTGGTGGGTGAAGTAGGGATGAGTATTCTTGCTTTTCAATTCTCCAGCATCGACAAAATCTCCATCTCCATTGAGGTCAATGGTTACTGTATGGGTACTTCCTAAATTCAGATAACGGTAAGAAAGCATATTCTTCCACTCAAGCTGAGAAGAGAGTTTCCATCTTGGAAATACCCTGACTTCAACACCAAAATTGCCTTCACTTGTCTGTTTTTCTTCATTTTTATAGTTTTGAATCTCTGTCATGGTAATTCTTCTCTGGATAGTAAAGAAAGGCAACCATACTCCTATTGAGGTATCAATTACAAAGGACCTCAGTATATCAATAGCAGCCCCTGTTCGTATCTTCCAGAGAAACACAGATTCCTCACCATCGGCGATAGCCTTAGTAGGATCTACAGGATTGGGAATATGTTCATAATTTGTAGAAGAAGCAGCCGCTGTAAGAGAGAGACCAACATAGGGAGAAAAAGGAATCTTCTGACTGCCCAGAACAATATCAAACCACGCTTTTCTATCTCGAGAAGTAATCTCATTGTAGTTCTCGGGGAAGTTCCCAGCAGGATAGGTCGGCGCTTTTACGAAGTCGGCAATAGGATAAACTTCCAAATAATCCTGTGGTTCAGGTTGATCGTTCACAAAAAACCCCCACTGAGAAAATCTCCTGTCTTACTACTGCA
>JBKBIS010000070.1:0-7752 GCA_046294145.1 Brevinematales bacterium
ATGATAAGGGATGCCAGTGTGATGTTTTTTTTGACGGCTTATTCGTTGAGAACCCTGCGAAAATATCGAGAAAGGGGGTTTCGATTTTTGTATATTGATGCAGGGCATATGGCAGAGCATATCTATCTTTTGGCAACGGCGTATGGTTTTGGAGCATGTGCCTTGGGGGGAGCCTATGACTGGGAAGTAGAAAAGTGGTTGGGAATTGATGGACTTCAGGAAACCCTTATTTATGGAGTTGTGGCGGGATGAGAAATTGGCTTCAGGTGGTGATCTGGGCATGGTGGGTGAAACATTTCTGGAAAAAGCATTATCATACAAAATGGGTTGTTCCCCTCTGGGGAGTGAGAATGTTCTTCTGGAGACAAAGGTGTGAAAGAAGAAAAGTACTTTCTCTATGTTGGTCTGGGATGAATCTTATCGGAGGAGGTATATCAGTAGAAACGGTCTATAGAGAAGGAAATCGCTGTTTGTTAGTGGCCAATCCCTGTTGGGTGAGCTGGGATACGGGCAAAGATCCAGGAAAATCTTCAAGAGAGTTTTTTGCTGCTTATCTTGATAACCAGCGAGAGAGAGGAGTGGATTATGTGGTAGGATGTGCCCATAAGCGATATACAGAGGTGTACTGGAATCATTTTTTGAAAGTGAGTGGGTATTCTTTTTTCCTTCTGGGGGAATATAGGCTTCTTTTTTTTATACCGGGAAACTGGCATAAGGAGAGTATCTCTGAAGGAGAGGTGAGGCTTCTTCACAAGGATGAGGTGGGTATAATACAGGCAGATATAGAGAGAAAAAAAGGCTTTGTTCCGGAGTTTTCTTCTGATCGTTGGTGGAAGGAGCTTTATTATCCAGGGTGTGTAGAAACATGGGTTTATGAAAAAGAAGGGGAAATCAGAGGTTGGGTCAATGGATGGCGATACAGTTATCTGGAGAATGGCAGGATAAAACGAGGAATTTTCCTTCGGTGGTTTGAAAAGGAAAGACTCTCTCATAGTGAAAGGCAAGCTATGATAACATTATTAGCAAGCGAATGGGGAAAAGCCAGAGATATGGTAACTATGCCAGAATTTATTCTGGGGAGTTTGTCAGCAGAACAGTTGGGTTTTGTTATTTCCGAGGAGAGGTATATCATTTTTGCTGTGGATCTTCAAAAGAAGGGAGAAAAAAAGCTGGTTGATTTTGGAAGTTTTTTTGTGTTTTAGGAGGGATAATGACAGTACCATTATGGAAAAAGGGGGATGATGCCTGGCAAAGAGGGGAAATACAAAAGGCTTCTTATCTTTATGAGAAGTCTCTTGTCAGGGAAGAAGCCCCTCCAAGGGTTATAATTTTTTCGGCTATTCTTTTTCTGATTCTTCAAAAGAAAAAAGAGGCTTTTGAAAGGCTGAGTATAGTAAGAAAGTGGAATGCTTTTGATCTTACTGTTCGAGAAATAGAAAATCGTGCGGATGATATCCTTGAGGGAAGGCTTAAGGTATTTCGATATCCGCATGTTTTGGGATGGTGTAGTCAAGAAGATACGCTTTCAGAAGAGGAATATCGTTCTTGTTTTGCTTTTATAGAAAAGACGTGGCAAGAAGTAGAGGAGCTGGTGAAACGAAGTCCTGCTGCTTCTGTGGTTTTAACAGAGGTAACAACGGGTTTAACCTCTTTGTCTCAAGGAGGTTTTGTTTTGCGTGCTATTCTTCCCAAAATAGAGATAGCTCGAGGCTTTTGGGCAAAGGGTATAGTGGCCCATGAACTTGCTCACGTGATGTATCCATCGATGAATCTTTTTCTGACGGAAGGTCTTTCTCTATGGGTTCAGGAGAAAATTGGAAAAGAAGACAAAGGGTGGCCCTTTGATGTGTTAGGTTTTGGTCAAATGGGAGAAGAAGCTGTTCTGGATGAAGTTATCGAAGAATCGCTGGTGGTTCCAAAGTTTTTTACTGAAGAGGCTATTCAGTCTGGCAAAGCATTGCCGTGGTATACGCTGGCATGGCAATGGGTTTCTCTTCTGGTAGAAAAAAAGGGTCTTGAAAAATTCTTGGATCTTTATGAACTCTGTCGATATGGGGATAGAGAGGTGAAAGAAGTATTTGTTTCCTTGTATGAGACGAGAGATTTGTGGTTGAAGGGGGAGAGAAAAACAACAAAACTTTTTAATCAACAAGAAACCATGATAGTCTATACTCCTGAGAGAATGCAAAGGCTTCAGGAGTTAGAACTTCTGTGGAAGAAAAACCACGAGAAAGAAATCTTGGCTCTTCTTTGTCATGAGGGATGGAGTATGTTGAATTATCTGTGGGGAGAGGTTATGGGAGAGAGAGAAAAACACCCTCAGTATTCAGTGTTTTTGACCTGTCTTCGGAAGACGGAGGAGTGGTTAAAGGAGGCTCTCAAATGGTGGCCGGAAGATGCTTCGCTTCATTGTCGATTGGCTGACCTCTATGGTATTGAGATAGAAACTGTCCCCGAAGAAAAAAGAATGTCGCTTGCTCTTCTTATGCAGAAGGAGGTAAAAAAAGCCCTGGAGATAGATCCGAATTATGAGGATGCCATGGTTACACTGGGGAGGATTCTTCTTTTTACGCCATCCATATTTGGAGGAGGAAAGGAGAAGGCACGAAAATATTTCAGGGAAGTGCTCAAACGAAATCCGGATCATGGAGAGGCTTTGGCCTGGGATGGATATGTGGATTATATGGAAGGGGAAAATCAAAAAGCCAGAGAAAAATGGATGAAGGTACTTGCCTTATATCCATCTCATCTTTTTGCTACTCGGATGATAGAACGGCTTGAAAAGGATATAACCAGAGATGAGAATAATCTATAGTATCAGCGACTGGTCTTGCGATTTTTCCCTAGCTTACTCACTAAAACCAAGCTTTGACAGCATCAAGGAAAGTGCTATAGTTTCGCATTCCTACTATTTTTTCCACAATTCTTCCTTGCTTGTCAATCACAAATGAAGTAGGAATGGCTGATATACCACCATAACGCATGGCCATCTGGTCTGTACCCATGATGACAGGATAGTTTATCCCAAACTTTTTGTAGAAATCCTGAACGAGTTCACGTGCATTGGGACCACGATCGAGTGAAACACCAATGACGACTAATCTATCAGCGAACTCCTTGTGGAGTCGGATGAGATCTGGGATTTCTGCCTGACAAGGGGGACACCAGGTAGCCCAGAAATTGAGGAGCACTACCTTGCCTCTGTACGCTTCCAGCCGAATCATAGAGTCGCCAAAAATTGTTGGTTCAGCAAAAAGAGGAGCTTGAGGAAACTCATTTTTTTGCGATTTTTTTCCTAGCGCAAGAAGTGTTCCACCTGCTATCAGTATGAGAGCGGCAAGTCCTATCCAGAGCTTTTTTTGCATATGTTGCCTCCTATTTCAAAAGTATAGATTCAAGTGTTGCCAATTGAGGAAACACTTGGTATAACCATTGAGAAATCATGCCCATGGTATTTAAGACCAGAAGAAGTCCAAGAACAACCAAAAGAATACCACTTATTCTTTCTACAACGGGAAGAAAACGCTTCATAGAACGTACCCACTTGGCAGCCGAACTTACAAAGATTCCCATGAGAAGAAAAGGAATGCCAAGCCCTGCTGAAAAGAGGAGAAGAAGGAAGATCATAAGCAAGAGATTTTGAGTAGTAGCAGCAGAAAAAAGAATAGCACTCAGTACAGGGCCAAGGCATGGACTCCATCCAGCTGCGAACGAAACCCCAAGAAGAAAACTTCCCCATGGTTTGGTTTTGTCCCCTTCAAGAGAGAGTTTTACCTCTGCATCAAGAAAGGGAAGTTTCACTAAACCAAGGAAGTGGAACCCCATAAGAACAATAAAGGCACCCGCAATTCGCTGAATCCACTGCTGAACAAACGATAAAGAAGAAAAGACCACATAAAAAAACACAGAGAACAAAACAAAAACTCCTGTAAATCCTGCAATAAACGCTAAGGTACGGAGCACTGTTCGCTGGATCGAAGGATTTTTTTCTTCCAAGCTACTTCCTGACATATAAGCAAGATAGATGGGAATCATAGGAAGAATACAGGGAGAAACAAAAGTGATAACTCCCCCGGCAATAGCAAAAAAGACAAGCATCCCGAATGACATACTACCTCCTTTTATATGATTATATTATAATGTTTTTATCTTATAAAGTCAAAAAATCTGTCTTGAAGGATGTTTTCCAAATCATGGCTTGAATGAAGGGGCTTTACTTTCTGGTTGTTTCTAAAGCCTTTTTGACCAGTTCTTTGAAGGCTTTGCCCCGCTCCTCATAATTCTTGAACATATCAAAGCTGGCACATCCGGGAGAGAAAAGAACCACATCCCCACGTGTGGCCTTCTCAATGGCCTGGTGGACAGCCTCTTCTAACGAGGATGCCTTGATAGTCATGGGGAATTGCCAGGCTTGATCTATTTTCTCTGTAGCTTGTCCAATGAGGATAACCGTTTTTACCTTTGTATAAACTAAGTCTCGCACAAGGGTAAAATCAAGTCCCTTGTCAAGTCCTCCGGCAATCAGGACAACAGGCTTCTCAAAGCTTTCTAAAGCCTTTTGAAGGGCATTTACAGTGGTGGCTTTGGAGTCGTTATACACTTCTATGCCGTTGGAGTTTATGACGAGTTCAAGTCTGTGTTCCAGACCTCGAAATGTTCGGAGTGTTTGCTGGATAGAATGAATGGGAACACCTGCATAGATAGCCACTAAAGAAGCAGCCATCACATTTTCGATATTGTGTACTCCTTTGAGAAGAAGCTCATCTTGTTTTATCAGAAGGCTGTCTCGATAGTATATACCCCCCTCACGGAATATCATATCTGCTTTTTTTGTTCGGCTAAAGGTGAGAATACGGCTTTTTACTCCCCGGGTGATCTCCTCAAAGAATGGACTATCCGCATTCACTATAGCGATATCATCTTCTGTTTGGTTCATAAAAATTCGTTTTTTTGCCTCAAGGTAAGCATGGATATCGGGATAGCGGTCGAGATGATCTTCTGCTAAGTTAAGAAAAGCTGCAATGCGAGGGCGGAAAGAGACAATTTCTTCGAGTTGGAAACTGGAGAGTTCCAGGACCATTTCTTTCACCGTAGAAACAGCATGATCGTGTTCAAAGATGGGTAAGCCAATATTTCCTCCTACCAGAGCTGGTTTGTAAGCACTGATAAGGGTATGAGAGAGGGTGGTAGTGGTTGTTTTTCCATCTGTCCCTGTAATGCCATAGTAGTAAACCTCTGGATGGAAACGATAGAAAAGTTCTATATCTCCAAAAACTTTTATTCCACGTTTTTGGGCTTCCTGTACAAGGGGTATGGTGAGGGGAACTCCTGGACTTGGTAGCACTACATCAGGGTTTATCTCGTCTAACAGTCTTACCTCCTGTCTCCCTAATAGTCCAAAAAGGTGGGGGTGAGAAATTTCTCGCAGAAGAGCTTGTTTTTCTTCGTTGTCTACGGTATCCGAAACAAAAACTTCTTCGCCGCGGGCGAGAAGAGCTTTGGCTGTGGCAAAGGATGTACGTCTGGTTAAACCAAGGAGAAGATAGCGCATAAGAACTCCTAAAAAGAGTTTTTTATATTGTAGAGGAGAAGGCAAAAAAAAACAAAAATTTATGCCTGATTTTTTTCTATCCTTTGTTTGTTGTTTCTCACCTACCAATAAATACGTCGCTTTTCATGTGTGTGGAGAGCATGAGAGTTCTTTTGCTGAAACATGTGGATAGTTGCGAAAGCTTTTTCTGATGCTTTGTGAAGATCTCTTGAGAGGCGAAAAAATCCCATGAAGAGAAGGAAAAAGTTTTTTCTCTTGGCGTTTTTTCTCCTCAGGGACTTCGATTGAGAAGTCCCTGTCTTTGTTAGGCTTTTTTCTTTTCGAGATAGAGGATCTTATTCATGGCATTGAGATAAGCCTTAGCAGAAGCTACAAGGACATCGGTACTGGACCCATGTCCCGAATAAATCTTGCCTTCATATTTGAGAGAAACCATAGCTTCTCCCATTGCATCCTGACCAATGGAGATGGAGGAGATGCCGTAGTCTTCTAATTTAGGTGAAATCCCGGCAATGCGGTTAATAGCTTTGTAGATGGCATCAACAGGACCATTTCCAATTGCTGCCTCACGGATGAGACGATTATTTTTCTTGAGTTCTACAGTAGCTGTTGGCAGAGCATTACTACCGCTCATGATCTGGACGTGTTCGAGGAAAAGCATTTCAGGCAAATCAATAGCGAGACATTCTGATACAATCGCAATGAGTTCATCATCATACACGGCTTTTTTCTTGTCAGCTACTTCGGTAAACTTCTCAAAGACTTTGTCAAAATCCTCTCCTTGGATATCATATCCGAGTTCTTTTAGCCTGGCCTGAAGGCCGTGTTTACCGGAGTGACGTCCTAAAACAATTTCCGAATGTGAGCGTCCAATTTGTTCTGGTTTCATAATTTCGTAGGTTCGTCTTTCTTTTAGTACCCCATCTTGGTGGATACCTGCCTCATGGGCAAAAGCGTTCTTTCCTACAATGGCTTTGTTGGGTTGAACCTGAATACCGGTGACCGAAACAATGAGACGGCTGGTTTTGTAGATTTCCTGTGTAACAATACCTGTTTCTACCCCAAAGACATCCTTGCGAAGCTCAAGAGCCATGACAATCTCTTCCATGGCTGCATTCCCAGCCCTTTCTCCAATTCCATTGACAGAGACCTCTACCTGTCTGGCACCTGCTTCAATGGCTGCTAGGCTGTTGGCTACCGCCAATCCCAAGTCATTATGGCAGTGAACAGACAGTACAGCTTTGTGAATATTGGGAACTTTTTCTTTGAGGGTTTTGATGATGCGGGTAAATTCAGAAGGTACTGTATATCCAACAGTATCCGGGATGTTGATGGTGTTAGCTCCAGCTTCAATAGCGGCTGTCACCACTTCTACAAGATAGTCAAGTTCTGTTCTTGTGGCATCCTCAGCAGAGAATTCAACATCTTCTGTATACTGGCGTGCGTACTGAATGGCATAGACGGCTTGTTTGAGAATCTCTTCTTTGGTTTTTTTCAATTTGAATTCCCGGTGAATGGGTGAGGTGGCAATGAAGGTGTGAATTCGTTTGCGCTTTGCTTCTTTCAATGCCTGAGCAGCTGCATCAATATCTTTTTCGACAGCTCGCGCAAGCGAAGCAATAATGGGCGTTTTCACCTCTGAGGCTATGAGTTGGATGGCGTCAAACTGCACAGGAGAAGAAACAGCAAAGCCGGCTTCGATGATATCCACTCCTAACTTTTCCAGTTGGAGAGCTACCTTGAGTTTTTCGTTTATCCCCATACTGGCTCCTGGGGATTGTTCTCCATCCCGGAGCGTTGTATCAAATATATAGATTTTTTCTTTCATACATGACTCCTTTTTCTTGTTTCTCGTGATAATTTTTGAAAAATATATTCTCCTCTGGGCGAAGCGCCCAAAGGATATTGTAAAGATAGATACCAAAAGAGGACGCGTTTATACCTTTGCAAAAATGCCAGAAAGCCCCATATCTTTCTCCTTTTTATTTATTATACTCTAAGCATCGGAAAAAAGCAAGTTTTCAAAAGAGGGAAAAGAAACGCTTTCTGTCTATTCTCACTTTGCCTTCTTATATTTAGAAGATTTGCTTTCTGGTAGTTTTTTATGAGAGTGGAAAAAGAAAGCCCTTGTCTCCATGAGCAAGGGCTTTCGGATAGTTGTTGGCTACGGTTATGAGATAAGGTTTGCCACCATATCCCCT
>JBKBIS010000071.1:0-7636 GCA_046294145.1 Brevinematales bacterium
CTTCAAAAAAACGATTACGGAGAAAAAACAATACTTTTTTCATGGTTTTCTCCGTATTTCTCTGAGTATACCAAAAGAAACAAGAAAAGCGGATGCTTGATCTATTGAGGTATGCAGTTTTATGATGTCTTTTTCCTCGACTAAAATGAGAAAACCAGAGGAGATATTAGGTACGCCAGGAATAAAGACCTTGAGCCAGTTTTTCCCTGAAGGATCGATAGATGTACTTTTTCCCATGACAAATCCTATTGAGTAGGCTCTGTCATGGAAGGCTTTCACAAGCACTACTTCACCTTTCCCACTCTGGCCAGGTTGTTTTTCTTGGAGAATAAATAGCAGAAGTTGTTTGACTGCCCGATAGAAAATATTGATGCCTGGAAGAATGTCGATGGTGGTATCCACGATGGAATGGATCCAACGTCCCAATATTCCTTGGAGGATGATGCCCATGATGAGAATTCCAAAAAGTAAAAGCATGAAACTTCCCAAAGAAAGAAAAAACTCTTGCCATGGTGTTTGTGGAGAGAAGAGAAATGAGAGGATATTAAGAGCTTGCAAGATATTTCTCACATATCCAAAGAGCCAGACTATGACCCAAATAGTGAGTCCCACTGGCAGAAGAAATCCAATAGCCTGAAAGATGCTTTTAAAAAACCAGACAAGGATTTTTTTCATGGTTTTCCTCCAAAATAATCAGTCTGGATGATCATTCGTCTCACAATACGAGAAAAGATCGGTGCAGCAACTTCACCACCAGTATGTTTTGCACTGTGAATTCGATTGACGGCAACCACCATGAGGTACGATGGTTTTTCAGCAGGGAAAACCCCCATAAAAATAGCACTGAAGAAATTGGGATAGTATCCTTGCCCATTTTCTCTGGCAATCTGTCCTGTGCCTGTTTTTCCAGCGATAGCAAGTCCTTCTATACGAGCTGAAAGGGCAGTTCCGTTTTCCCCGACAACTTTTTCCATCATATGGAGGATGGTCTGACAGGCAACAGAATCTAGTGCCTGTCTTTTGAGTGATGCTCTTTGTTCATAAACAAGTGTCGGCGATTGGTACCATCCGTGATCAGCGAGCGTTCCCAACGCTAAAGCTAACTGAAGGGAGGAGACACCTATCTCTTGGCCAATAGAAATCATATATTTGGAGAGACCAGACCATTCTGAAAGAGGACGAAGAATTCCTTCTGCTTTTCCAGGCAGAGGGATGGCAGGGCTTTTTCCAAAGCCAAGGTTGGTCAGGGTGGTATACCATCGAGTAGTTGTGAAACGATCAGCAATCTGGACCATACCCACATTGCAGGATTTTTGGATGATTTCTGCCAGTCGAAGGTTTCCATGAGCAAATCCGTCTTTGATTCTTGTCTGGTATATCTCTATATTACCACCACAGAAGAAATTTTCATCCTGTCTTACCAGTTTTTCCTGAAGGGCAAATGTGGAAGCAAAGACCTTCATCACAGATCCTGGTTCATAAGCGACAGAGAGAGCATAATTCATGGAATTTCTTTCATGAATGGTAGTATAAACATTGGGATCGTAACTTGGCCAGTCTACCATAGCGAGAATCTCCCGATTGGAGATTTTCATCACAATAACACTCCCGTATTCGGCAGAGGCTTCCGTTATTCCCTTGATGAGTTCTTCGAGGGCAATTCTAGAAACAAGGGGATCAAGGGTGGTATAGAGATTTTCTCCTTTTTTGAGTTTTTCGTCAAAGAAAAATTCAAGGCCAGCAAGTCCTTCGTTGTCAATACTGACATATCCCACAATTTTGGCTGTTTCAAGACAGGGGTAATATCGACTGTTTCTTTTCAAAAATCCCCAGCTATCTGGAGGCCATTTTCCAGAGTAGTTGGTGAGAATGTTTTCGATTCGATTTTTCTGTGAATAGGGGAGACGTCGTTTGAGATAGACAAAGTCCTTTTGAGTGGCAAGGGCGCTCATTTCCTGAAGAGAAAAAACATTTCCTTCCATACCTACAAGGTGAGTCATCAGCCACTCTTTTTTTTCTCTTGAAAGTCGTGCTGGTCTTATATAAAAATCATAGTATTCTACATTAAGAGTCAGTGCATTGGTATACCTGTCGTAGATGATGCCGCGGGGAGGGAGATTTTCTTCTTCTTTTGAGATTTTTACCTCTGGCCAGAGAACAAGAATCATCACACGATAAAAAAGAAGTACAAAAGCTAAAAGAAAGCCAAGAATAACGAGGGTTGCTCTTCTATTGACCATATATTTTCCTCTTCTGGTGTCATTAGTATAGCAAAAAAAAGGGAAAAAAGCCAGTTTTTGAGTATAGGGTATATTCCCATTTCCTTGCTAAAAATTCGTTTTTTCTTTACAATACCATAAGAAAGAAGGAAAGAAAGGAGAAATCATGCTTCCTGTTTCCATACCGTTTTTGACGGCAAAGGTTTCCCTGTTTGGGCGAGATGATTTGAGGGAATACCTTGTGCAGACGATTTATGAAAAAAACCGGTTTCGTATTTTGATCCTTGATGAGAAGAAACTCTTTGCTTCCTTTTTCAGTCGGGAGATGCGCCGGATTATTCAGCAGACGGAAGTGGTCCTGTGTGGTTCCAATGTGATTGCGTGGAGTATTCGACTTCTCACAGGCAGGCATGTGGAGGTGTTTTATCCGATTACTATTCTTCTGGATATTCTGCGTATTGCTGATGAGATGCAATACTCCTGTTATATTTTAGGGGGGAGCAAAAAAGTTGCCAATGAGGCGAATAAAAGGATTCGTCGTTCTTTTCCGAATGTTCGGCTTCTGGGATACTATACAAACGAACTCTCGGAAAAACAGTGGCTTGATGTGCTTATTTCTATCAGAAAATCCTGTCCTCAGATCTTCGTTGTGAGTTTTCCTGATAGTGTCTATCAGGAACGCTGGATTACAAAGAATTTCTCATATTTTTCTCAGTCAATTATTCTGGGAATTGATACTTCTCTGGATGTATTTGCTGGTCATAGAAAAATGGGTGTTGTCTGGGATGAAAAGAAAGGATGGCGTACGGTAGGTTTTGCCTTTCGCCCTATCACCTGGTTTCGTCAAATGGTTATTCTGATTGTTTCCATCTTCAGCAAGATCTTCAAGCGTGGGGAAGCATGATGAACAGGGAAAAACTGTGTGATCTTGCCTTGATCATAGGAAGGCAGGATAAAGATTTGCTCTCGCTGGATATCTATACTCATCATTATCTTTTGCCTTTTACTCCTCGTCTGCGAACGATTGATTTTGTCGTTTCTTCGCTGGTGCATGCTCAGGTCAATCCTCTTTTGGTTTTAACTCCTGAGGACTCTGATATTTTGCATAATTACTTGGTGAAAGGTTGGCCTGAGAGCGAGGTCTATGTTTTTGATAAACAGAAAACTGAAATGGAATTTTTCCCATTTATTGAGACACTGAAGACAGATCACTCATTGAAAACGATTGGGATTTTCTATGGGCATTTTCCTAACTGGTTTTTGCCTCCTGATAGGCATAAATTTCCTTCTTATGCGTTGTTACAGTATGAAACACCAGAAGAGCGAGTGCCCGTTGGGGCTATTCTTCCTTTTCGTGCGTTTGAGGATGGTATTCGAGCTACATCTCAGCAACATTTATATGATTTTCTGGAAAATATTCTTGTCAATCTTTCTCAGGAAAAACGAATGCATAGAGTGAATTTGAAAGGATATTTTCGCTCTCATTATACCATTGAGGAGTATTATCAAATTCATATGGATATGATTGATGATTATTATTTTCTGGATCATTTGAATTCTCTTGTTCCTGTGAGGTCTTTTACCACTCCAAATGTGATTTCTCGTACTTACCGTTCATCTCATGTGATTAATTCTATTGTGGGGGAGAATGTTCATATTTATGGGAGAGTGGAAAACTCGGTGATATGTTCAAATGTTATAGTGGACAAAAAGGCAATTGTGAAGAATTCTCTGATATTGCCCGGAAATCATATCGGGAGTGAGGCTTGTATTGAGTATGCCATTCTTGATGAGTTTTCTCTTGAAAATACACTTCCTAATATTGCTTCAAAATGCCGAATTGGGACTTCTTCGCCTGTGCGATCCAATGAGAAGTTTCCTCAACTCAAAAATGGGTTGACTTTGATAGGAAAGGATGTGATGCTTCCTGAAAAAAGTATTATTGGAGGAAATTGTTATATAGAAAGTTTTATTCCTCAGGGTGTGTTGAAGCGGCATCATGTGTTGAGAGATGGTGAAAGTCTGTTGTATTATGAGGAGAAATAAAGTTTTTTTAGTGAACATACCGATAAGAGTATATGATTGGCAGAGAGGAGGGTAGTTATGTCAAGTTTCAAGCCCCATGTACTTCTTGTGGCTACGGAGGTATCTCCTTTGGCCAAGGTGGGTGGATTGGCGGATGTGGTGGGAGCATTGGCCAAGGAATTCCACAAGTCTGGGAAGATAAAGGTAAGTGTTGCCCTGCCTCGTTATAATGAAGTGGAGAAGTTTCTTGTCTCTGGAAATATACAGGTGAAACGACGGGAGGAATTTTCTGTTACTATTGGAACTCAGTCGAAAGAGGGGGTTATCGAGCATATCGTTTATCATGATATAGATATTTATCTTGTTGATCAACCACATTATTTTAAGCGCAATGGGATTTATTTTGATGAAACGTACAAAATTGATTATGCTGATAATTTAGAAAGAATGGCGTTTTTTACAAGGTTTGTGTTTGAGGCTCTCAAGGTTCTTGATCTTAAGGTGGATATTATTCATGCGCATGATTGGCAGTGTGGACTTTTTCCCTTTTATCTTAAGAGCATTTACAAAATGGATGGTTTTTTTAGAAATACGAAAAGTGTTTTTACTATCCATAACCTCTCCTATCAGGGTATTTTCTCTGTAGAGCAGTATGGAATTCTTGGGGTGGATTGGAAATATTTTACTATCAATGGAATTGAATTCTATGGCCATATCAATCTTCTGAAGGGTGGCATCAATTTTGCGGATATGATTACTGTGGTGAGTGAAACGTATGCCAGAGAGATTCAATCTCCAGAGTTTGGGAATGGTCTTGAGGGGATAATCAGGGAAAAGGCTGCAGTCGGACAGATTGTGGGTATTATGAATGGGGTGGATTATGAGGAATGGGATCCGGAAAAAGATACCTATCTTCCTGTCCGTTATAATGCCAGGACTCTGGATCAGAAGAGAGCCTTCAAAATCTCGTATCTCAAAGAGAAGGGGATTCTTGATCCGGATCCTTCAAAACCTCTTCTTGGGATGGTTTCCAGATTGGTAGATCAGAAGGGACTTGATATTTTGCTTGATATTATTCCTAAGTTGATGGAACAGGGTGTATACCTTACTATTCTTGGCCAGGGGAAGGAAGAATATGAAGTGAGGCTAAAAGATTATGCGCGTCATTATTCTCACTCTTTTATTCTTTCTATTGCTTTTGATATTGCAGAGTCACACAAAATTGTGGCGGCATCCGATATACTCTTGGTTCCTTCTCGCTTTGAACCGTCAGGGCTTACGCAATTGTATGCTATGGCTTATGGGACTATTCCAGTGGTGCGAAAGACAGGAGGGCTTGCCGATTCTGTGAAACATGGGATAACGGGTTTTGTGTTTGAACCTTATACACCAGAGGCTCTTTTGGGTATGATATCTGAGGCTATTGCAACCTATAAACAGAATCCATCTCAGTGGGAAAAGCTTATGAAAAATGCGATGAAAGAGGATTTTTCCTGGAAACAAAGTGCACAGAAGTATCTTGAGATTTACAAACGACTTTTGCAGGAGTAATGAGACATTTTCTTTTGATTTACTATGCTGTAGCGGTGTTCTCCGGGTTGGTGGGGATAGCTGTTGTGGCGTTAATGGTATTTCAAAATCTTCGTAAGTTATCTCTTGTCTATGGGGTCTTTGTGGGGGCTTTCTCGTTTCTTCTTGTGAATATTCTTTGTCAGTATTATGGATATTTTATCCTGGGTGAGGTGGAAACTCCTGAGAAATTATGGTGGATGACGCTCCTTATCTTTGTATCTAAAAGTCTTTTTTTGCTGGGGTTTGGGTTGGTTATGGTTTTTCTTTTTTCAGACCGATGGTGGGGTGATGTGATTGGTGGAATAGAGTTTTTCTTTGCTATTACTGGTTTGATTGTGGCATTCGTGTTTGCTTTGCTTGGATTCTCCTCTGAAAGACTGAGGCTTCTTTTGTTCTTTGATCAATGGGTGTGGGGTATACTTCTGGTAGTGTTTCTTGGTAGTACGATTCTTTTTCTCTGGTTTCGAACGCTTTCTGACGTGCCAACGCTTCTCTCTCAGATTATCCGTTTACTTTTAGGGTTGACTCTTGTTTTTCTTCCCCTTTTTTTGGTGGATAATCTCTGGGAGCTTTTTCAGGTAAAACTTGGCCTACTTCCAAGGTGTTTTAATTTTAGTCCGTTGTATTATGTTATCTGGAATTTTTTGACTTTTTGTTATATGGTGAGGTTTCTTGCTGAAAAGAGTCTCTGGCTTTCTGAATTGGTGAGGCCTATTCCTTCTTGTGTAGGTGGTATGTCTTTTTCTCGAAGAGAAAGGGAAATTATCAGTTTGCTTCTCAGGGGTGAGGATAATGCAACTATTGCGGGAAAACTTTATATTAGTGAACATACGGTGAGAAATTATATATCGAAGTTGTATGAGAAAACATTCACATCCAATCGGGTTCAGCTTGTGCAAAAGCTCATGCAGGAGATAGAAAAAGAAATGAAAAAGTCTTGAGATCTGGAATTCAGAAATCTGGCTTAACTGTCCTGAAAAGGGACTACATGGAGTTTATGGGTAGTGTGAGAATGGAGCAAAGGGGAAAATATAAAAAAGCTAAAGAGAAAGGGTGAATTTTTGATGACGTTCTCAGAGGGTAGCATAAGGAGAAAGTGAAATGCGCAAGTTTTGTCTTAAAGGTGTTTTATTGTTGGTGGTTTTGTTTTCTGGGATAATTGTCATATTCCTTGAAATTCGGAGAGTGAGTTGGTTTTTGGTGATTGATAGTTTGGTTCTTGTGGTTTTTTTGATGTGGTTTATAGAGAGTATCAAGCGGTGTTTTCAGAAAAATGAATAATGTTTTCTGGTGGGGTTTATGGTATTCTTTGAGAATTTTCTTGACAGGGGAGTTTTTTTGCTTTATAATATATCCTCACTGAAGGTGAGGACGTTGACGGAGAACGGGGCGTAGCGCAGCTTGGTTAGCGCACCTGCCTTGGGAGCAGGGGGTCGGTAGTTCAAATCTACTCGCCCCGAAGAACGCGCCTGTAGCTCAGCTGGATAGAGCAACAGCCTTCTAAGCTGTGGGCCACAGGTTCGACTCCTGTCAGGCGCAACACGTGGTGGGTATAGCTCAACTGGTGAGAGCACCGGTCTGTGGAACCGGGGGCTGTGGGTTCAAGTCCCACTATCCACCCAGAGAATACAGAACGCGTCCGTAGCTCAGCTGGATAGAGCAGTGGACTTCGAATCCGAAGGCCGCAGGTTCGAGTCCTGCCGGGCGCGCAGAAAGATATAGAAAATGAAATAGATGATAAAATGGGTTGTTAGCTCAGTTGGTAGAGCAGCTGACTCTTAATCAGCGGGCCGCAGGTTCGATCCCTGCACAACCCAGAT
>JBKBIS010000072.1:0-7628 GCA_046294145.1 Brevinematales bacterium
ATAGTTTTCTCCAAAAACACGACTATAGTGATAGAAAACATACGGTATAACCCCACCAGAGATATTATTCCATCCTTGAACTTTGCCTCGCCTTTCAATTCGATTAGGGGCAAAATCTGCCCAGAGAAACCTCATACCACTTTCAATAGTAATATCCACAGGCACCCTTTCAAACTCAAATTCACTGGCATTGGTCAGTATTACCTCAAACACAATCTCCCATCCATCTTCTCTCTGTTTACGACTAATTTCTCTAATTTCAGCTCGAATATAGTCTCCTGCCAGACGTTCCTCTCGAAGCATCTGTCCCCCAGCAAACCTTTGCCGTTTTGGCACTTCAGCAACAGGAAGAGAGAAAGAAGCGTCATCTGAAACCATGTAAGCAACCTTCATTCTTAATACTTTTCCTGGTTGAAAACTTCCCCAGAAACCACTTTTGCCTGCTTGTCTGGCTAAATTATAGGCGCCGATCCAGTTTTTCCACTTCAATTGCTCGGTAGAAAATCGAGGTGGCCACTCTGTTGGATTATCCTTAAAACTGGATACAAAACCAAACACAAAAGGTCCCATGAAAAAAATAGAGACCAATATTAATACAAAGTAAAAACTAGCCAGAACGATAAGGTTTTTTTGCTTGAACTCTTTCCGATTCATATATTTCCCCCTAATCACGATAGAAACGTTTTTGGATAAACACCACAATGAGAGTCAAAAAACCCAAAATAAATGCCGCTGCCGCTGCCAACCCAACATTGGCAACCCCGGAAGAGGAGAAGACATTGGTATATACATAATAAGCAAGCGTGATAATCGACTCCAGCGGCGCGGCATTACCTATAACTGCAACCTGATCAAACATCTGAAGTGTCCCTATAAACCCCAAAGTCATCACAAGAAACGTCACACGAGCAAGTTGTGGAAGAGTAATATACCAGAATTTCTGAACAGCTGTAGCACCATCCACTTCTGCTGCCTCATAAAGCTCCTGGGGTATATCCTGAAGTCCAGCCAGATAAAGAAGACTCATCGTGGGAATCGTTGTCCAGATATTGAGACACATGACAGCAAAAAGGGGACGAGGAATAAAACCTAAAAGTAATTCTCTGGTATTAATCCAAATAATATCAACCGGAGTTGTTTCTACCAGGGGCAAAAGTTTTAAAAAAGCAGCCCCCACGGTAACTACCACAGAAACAAAAAAACCTACCACAAAAAGTCTCGAATCACCATAGCTTGGCACCCTTTCTTCCACAGATTGAAGAAAAAGATAGAAAACAAAATACCCTATCACAAAGACAGCAAAAAAGAGAAGAAGATAATAATTATATACTTTGAAAAAAGTTAATATGTAATTGATAATACCCTGTCTCTGAAACATCCAGAGAAAAATAAGCGTAATCACCACACTCGAAGTAACACTGGGCATATAATAGAGAGTTCGAAAAATCCTTATTCCTTTTATCTTTTGATTCATAAGAAGAGCTAAAAATAAAGCACCGGCTGTCTGCACAAAGGTCACTACCACTGAAAACACCAATGAATTTCGTAAAGCCAACAGAAAATTAGATTGTTTAAAAATATTTATATAATTTGCAAGTCCAATAAAAGACGGTTCATCAAAAAGATTATAGTTTGTAAAACTATAGTAAAATGTACGAATAACAGCATATCCAAAAAAAACGAAAAGAGTAAACAAAAAAGGAGATAAAAGCACATACGGCGCCGTCTTTTCAAGGAAATAGCTCTTATAATCTGACCACTTCCACCCTTTCATTCTTTTTCCAAACATACCTTCCTCCTCGTAGTTTTTACCACACCTTTTATCCCTACGACACCATTTTTACTAGGGTTGGGGCAATCTCGCGACTGCCCCAACCAGGAAAGGTCTTTAGCGACTCTTCTGGCGAAGCTCTTTCATTTTAATAGCAAGCTGAGTGTTAGCATCCTTGATAGCTTTGTTGGCTGACTTCTGACCACTCATAACTTCTGTCATAGCAGTATTAATGGGCCCCATCCACTCCCCACCATAGATATCGAAGAAGAAAGGTTTCACATACTTATCACTTGCTCCACGGAAAACTACATAATTAGCTTGAGCAGCAGGCTCATTTTTCTTAAAATAGGGATTATTCACAAGAGCCTTTCGACTGGGAAGAGCCAGTCCACGTTCAAGAACAAACTGTTGTGCTTCAGGAGAAGTGAGAAGTTCAAGAACTTGGAAAGCTTCTTTTTTCACCTTAGAATTAGCTGCGATTCCCCATGCCACAGTGAAAATAAAATTCCCACGTTCTTTGGTTTTTGGACTCTTAGGAAGAAGAGTTGCTCCATATTTTAAATTGGGTGCATTGTCTTTCAAAAAGCCAAGAATCCAGGCTCCCTCAAGACACACAGCCACCTTTTCTGTAGCAAACGCACCTCCACCCCAACCTTGACCAATATCTCCTGGCATCACACCTAATCCTTTTTGTCTAAGTCCTGTGTACCAATTAAACGCTTCTACAAACCTACTATCTTCCAAATTAGAAGCATCATTCACAATGGGCTCCCATCCATTTGCATAGGCAAAGGCTCCCATACGAGCAAAATCAGGAGCAAGCGCCATACCCTCGACATTTTTCACCTTTGCCTTTATCTGTTTCAATTTGGCTTCAAGAGTATCCCAGGTATCATTTTCATCAGGATAAGCTACACCAGCCTCATCAAAAATATCCTTGTTGTAGAAAAGAGCCAAGGTATTGAAATCTTTTGGAATTCCATATATCTTTCCATTAACAGTAAAAGCATTGATAAGAGATGGAATAATATCCTCTTTCTTCAAAACCTTTGATGTTGCCAGGTAACTATCTAGGGGTTCAACTCGACCACTTTTTATCACATTCTGAGCCCAGAAAATATCCATATAGAACAGATCCGCTACTGTTCCAGCCGATAGGGAATTAAGAAGAACCTGTTGATAATCACCCTGGACTGGTTCATACACCACTTTGATACCTTTGAGTTTTGGGGAAACAAACTTCATAAGAAGTTCTTCCACAATATTCTGATCAATACCGCCAAAACCCATAATCCGCACCGTCGTTTGACCAAACCCAACATTCAACACCACCAACATTCCAATAACTAACAACCAACACCTTTTCATACCTTTTACCTCCTTCTTTTTTTTGTAAGCGCTTACAATTTTATTATACGAAAAAAAAAATTTTTGTCAAGCGGTTTAGAAAGATTTTTGAAAAATTTTTTAACTATAGCTTGATAAAAGAAAAAATAAAACCCTGATACAGGTATTTACGTACTCTTCGTATCAAAAGCCATGCCTTTAAAAACCTGATTTTTTACTCTTATGAGTTTATTTTGCCTTCTCATTCAGAAAAAGTAATTATTTTCCCAAATAACAGATATTTCCGTGTAATTTCTTGGTAATTAATTTTATGAAAAAAGCCTATCCTGAAAACTTTTCTTCCCCTTCGTCTTACAAAAAAGGTCATGGCATCCCTCTGCCATGACCTTTCAAAATAATCCCAAGAAAAATAACACACCCCTACTTTCTCATTTGATACCTTTGAACTGCCTGATTATGCTCCTGGAGCGTCGAAGAAAAATAATGCGTTCCATCGTTTTTGGAGACAAAATAAAGATACTCTGTTTGAGCCGGATAAGCCACAGCCAAAAGGGCTGTTTTACCAGGGTTGGCAATGGGGGCAGGAGGCAGTCCATAGTGCATATAAGTATTGTAGGGTGAAGTATTGGTAAAATCTCGCTTACGAATATTTCCATCCCATGTACCTTCCATCTGGCGAATATAAATCAAAGTAGGATCTGTCTGAAGTTTCATCCTTAGGCGAAGGCGATTATAAAACACCCCTGCCACAATGGGCTTCTCATATTCCACGCCAGTTTCCTTTTCTACAATACTTGCCAGCGTCACCGCTTGCAGAAAAGAAAGCCCATGAGAGCTTAAAGCCTCTCTCATCTCAGATGTAACCACTCGTTTGAACTGATTTACCATCATACTCACAATATCATAAGCCGTCATATCAAGCGAAACACTATAGGTCTCTGGAAATAGAAAACCCTCCAGTGTTTTCACACCCTTTACTCCCAGATCAGCCAGAAGGTCCACTCTCTTGCAAGCCTCAAAGAAATCATTCTCACTGGCAATAAACTTCTCCCTCACCAAATAAGCCGCTATATCATAGATATTCCACCCCTCCAGAATAGTCATCTTTCTCGCATAGACCTGGCCTGTTCCCATTTTTTTTATGAGGACATCAATCAACTCTCCCGGCAAAATCTGATAGGTTCCGGCCTGAAGTTTCTTATCATATCCCTGAATTTTCACTCTCACCTTGAAACGAATCGGATCCCTTATAATCCTTTGCTGAGCAAGACGATTCGCAATCCGGTTAAGACTTTCTCCTTTTTGGATCTCAAACAAAAGCGGCTCTGTATTCAGAGTCACATCCCTTGCACAACCCAGGATAAGAAACACGCCCACTAAAAACAGCGTTAATGTCAACACCCTTTTCATCATTGCCCTCCATAGCGACATTTATACACCTCCCACAAACACACAGCCGTAGCCACAGATGCATTGAGACTATCCAGCTTACCCGTTGTTGGAATGCTCACCAACTCATCACATGCTCGACGCATCATACGCCGCATACCCTTGTGCTCTGATCCCACCACAAGACAGAGAGGAAAGACAAATTTCACCTCATCCAGTCGATATTCCCCATGCATATCCAGCCCATAAACACGAAAACCCATTTCCTTGAGACTTTCTGTAGTTTTCACAATATTCCGAACATAGACCATAGGAATACGATACAAAGCCCCCGCAGAAGCCCGAATAACCTGCGGAGTAATACGAGCACTATGATCCTCAGGAAGAACCACTACATCCACACCCAAAAGAAGAGCCGACCTCAAAATAGCTCCTACATTGCCCGTATCTGTGAGACCATCCAGCATAAGAAGAACTCTGACCCTTTCCCAATCAGAAAACAATTCTTCTCTTTCATACACCGTCGATGGGAGAGTTATTTCCGCGGCTATCCCCTGATGTTTTTGTGTACCAGCCAGCTTACTTATCTCTCTGTCCGACAAAAACTCAATAACTACATTCCTTTGCTGTGCCTGAGAAAGAAGAGAGGCATATTTCCCTTTTTTTGAGGTCTCTACCACAAACCGCCGGATGGGGAGATGTTCAATCAAAGCCTCTTCAACAGAGTTTCTTCCGTAAACAAACACACACACCCCTTTTTCAGGCGGGCATCCGTTTAAAAAACGCATTAAGAAACTTGAACCAGCCTTTATCCTCATCAGAGACCTGAAGATTGAGAAGCCTTTTGGCAATATGATTCAAACAAAGATTCACCGGTGCATTTGGTGCCAGAAAAGCAAAAGGAATTTGTTTTTTCACAGCCGCTGCCACAACAGGATCCTCAAAAACAAAACCCAGATTCTCAACCTTCACATTCAAAAATTGCCCACATATCTGAATAATCCGCTGAGAGACTTTATTCGCCTCAGCGGGGGAAGACACACGATTCATGAGTAGCTTGATATTTGCGTTATCCGTCTCAGAAACAATAGCCTTGATAACTCCATACGCATCGGTAATCGACGTCGGTTCTGGTGTTGCCACCACAATAATCTCATGAGCAGCCAGAAGAAAACTGATGACATTACTCGATATACCTGCCGAAGTATCAATGATGATATAATCCGCATAACTGATTTCACGTATAGCCTGAATAAGATTTTGTTTTTCCTCATCTTTGAGGTTAGCCAGCTGTGAAAATCCATTGGCCCCCGCAATAATATCCAGACCATATTCTGTTTTGTATATAATCTCAGAGATCTTTTTCTGTCCTTTAATAACATGCATGAGATTATACTTGGGAATAATACCCATAAGGACATTGATATTGGCAAGTCCAAGATCCGCATCCATTACAATCACCTTTTTTGGAGACTCTTTCATTCTGGCCAAATGAATCCCCAGGTTAAGAGAAATACTACTTTTCCCAACTCCACCCTTTCCTGACGTAATCGCAATAATTTTTGTATCATGATTAGCAAAAGTTCCCATCATTCTGCGAAGCCCTTCTGCCTGATCAGGTCCTAAAATACCCTTCTCCGTTATAGTTGACATATCTTTCCTCTCCTGGCTTATTTTAAAGCTTGATTCACCAAGTTTTCAATATTCGCTATTTCAAAATCCTGAGGCACTTCCTGCCCATTGGTAATAAACGAAAGCGGAAGCCCATAGCGATAAAGCATCGAAATCAGTGAACCATAGCACACGGTTTCATCTAACTTTGTGGCAAGCACATGCCTGAAGTTCAAACAAGAATAGTTCTCCACTACAAAGGCCAGATCCCTTGGTTTTGTGGTGGCAGAAACCACCAGGTGAATATCAAAAGGCACATTACACTGAGAAAGCCACTCAGAAAGCTCCTTCAAAGAAATAGTATCCCTTGGACTTTTACCAGCCGTATCAATAAAAGTGAAATGCGCTCCATCACTTTGTTTCATCAAATTGAAAAAATCTTCCCTTGTCTTAATCTCATAGAAAGGTGAACGAAGAATCTCTGCATACTTGGCAAGCTGGGGATCTGCTCCCACCTTGTAACGGTCAATAGAGATAAACCTCATCGTCTTCTGTCGCATGGTGGCTAAGTGAGCAGCCAATTTCACAAGTGTGACCGTTTTGCCAACACCCGTTGGTCCCACAAAAAGAATATTGTTCCCATAGGGATAATTTTCGAGAGAAATAGGCTGAGTCTTGAGGTGAGACAGAAGAAACTTTTTCACCGCCAAGAGGATCTGATTTTTATCAACAAGAACATCTGTTTTCTGTTCTTTCAAGTATCCAAGAATATCTTCAATCACCCCGGCATCAAAATCCCTTTCACCAAGAAAATCCTCTATCCAAAGAAGATGATTCTTGGCTATCTCAGCATCCCGAACAATTTCGTTCTCTTTCTCATACTCCTCACTGAGATGATGATTCACCAGACCCTCTCGAATACAGGAAAGTTCATGCTTGATAAAGTTCTGAAGGGAAGAGATTTCCATTTCCAGTTTGTTCACCTTGCTTACCAACTCACTCTCAGCTGCTGAAGAAGTATTTTGCATGACAGTTGCTGATTTCTCCGCGATCACCTGAAGCGCTTGCTCTTTTACGGTGTTTTTGGAGGGCTTATTCTGGAAGGCCGGGGCCACAACTGGCTCAGGAGAAGATGATGTCTGCGAGAAAAGAGGCATATCATCCCGACAGGTGCTCACTTTCTTTCGGGGGGATCTGGTCTGGATCGAAGCCACGGCCACCCATACAACATCTTTTTTGAGACCAAACCAGCGTTTTACCTCTTTGTTGGTCACACGCAAAAGCTGTGTCTCATTGAGACGGTTTTCACGGATGGCTTCAGCGAACATCCTATCAATTGCTTCTTTCCGTGTACGGCCCTCATAATTCCGATATTCCATAGTACCCTCCCTTCTCACTTTCTCTATTATATCACAGTTTTATCATTTATGCAACTCTCATGACATCACCCTCGGGGCACTAATCATCCCGATCTGATCTACAGAAACATCCACCGGAACCTCCGAAT
>JBKBIS010000073.1:0-7539 GCA_046294145.1 Brevinematales bacterium
TCTCCACCAGATCCGCGTGGAGTTCGAGATTGTACACAGGTTCTGTGGCTAAAATACGCAACGAAGCTGAAAGGTACTCAAGTGATTTATACAACAGCCTGATCTCCGCCGGAGTATAGCCCCCTTCTCCACTTGAAACAGGCATATCCAGCCCTGTCTCCGTGGAAACAGTTCCACCAGAGAACATATTATCATATCTTTTTGTTATATATAATTTCTGCAATTCCGGAAAACGAGAGAAAGCCTTTTGAAGCTCAAGGGAAGTGATATCAATATGCGTATCACTATCCTCGATACGGACCTCTTCCCCTTCAATAACCAACATAAGAAGATCCTCTTGCCTGATAAAAGAACGGGTGGCAATATCGTACAGTTTACGATTGGAGTACTTGCGTATCAGATGAAACATCCGTTTTTGCCTCTGAACATCAGATAATGTCATGGATCACCTTCTCATTTATCGAACACTGATTTTAAATGTCTTGGTAATCTCATCTAATCTCTCCTCTGTAATAGCCTCAACACGAACTTTTTTGAGTTCCGAGAGGAAAATACTATCAATCATAGGGTCGCCGGAGGAACGAACAATATCTACACGTACAGCAAGTCCCTGACTATCAAAAACAATCCTGGCCGTAACCGTATAACCCATGAGAGGATTGGCCACTTTTTCCTTGATTTTTGAGGCAATATCAGGAAAGAAAATAGTCTTACGAGGGCGAGACTTCCAGTTTGCATCACCAAGAGGATCTGTACCCGTTCCCTGTTGACCAGTAGCCGACGTAGCGGCTGTACCTGTACTCTTTTTGCCTGTGCTTTGCAAAGCCTTTTCAATACTTTTGGCAAGAATATCATCCTCCGTCTCCTCCGGCCGTGAAGAAGGAGAAGAAGCAGAGACCTCTTCAGAAGCAAAAGGAGTAGCAGACTTCACCGGTTTAGAAGTAGTCATTGTTTTCTTTGTTTTTTCTCTCGCCTGCTGGATAACTTTTTCTGCTTCCTGTTTGGAGGTAGTTGTAGTTTTGGGCTTTGTTTCCTGGCGTGGTGTGGCTTTTTCTTGCTGAGGGGGAGGGGCGGGCATGGCCTGGGCACCTTCCGCCGTAGCAGAGGGAGCTTCAATAGTCACAACAATCGGCACAGGTTCCTCTTTGAAAGGGGAATGGGTGAGAAAAAGACTCAAAATCAAAAGCAAAAGAAGATGAAGAAAAAGAGAAATAAAAAAACTCTGCCGAAAAGAAAGCGGTTCTGAAAGTGCCTGTTTCATTTTATTCCTCTTTGTAGATGGTAGCTAAACTCAAACGTTTCACCCCCGCCTGACGCACCGCATCCATCACTTCAATGAGAAGCCCATAATCCACTCGCTTATCCCCCTGCACCGTCACCACAAGTTCACTGTCTTCCTTGGCATACTGCGCCACAAAACTGCGGAGATTTTCCTTCTGCACCGGCTGATTATTGACCGTAATCTTCCCATCTCGATAGAGCACCACCGTCACCTCACGCACAGGTTGAGCATCTGAAGTCTTGCTGGTAGGCAGATCAACATTGATAGCCGAACTTTTGATAAAGGTAGAGGTTAACATAAAAAAGGTCAAAAGCTGGAAGACAATATCAATCACTGGCGTCATATTGATCTCACTGATAAGACGAGAATTCCTTCGAAATCTCATAGACTCTCCTTGGCTTGACAACCATGTATCTCAAATTGCTTCAAAAACCCCTCAGGGGTCACATAGTTACTCTCTCCGATGAGTTTTCCTTCACAGTAATATCGGATATAGGGGATGAGAAAATTTCCCCACTGGTTTTCTTTCAGAGCAAGAAAATCATAAAACTCCTCTTTCCTATTGTAAAGGTAGATATAGACATCTATATCCACTCCAAACGGCCGTCCCTCTGAAGTCCACATATCTATCCAGCCCTTAAGCGCTCTCCAGTCAGGGCACCAATCCTGACTCATCACCACCGCCGATGGTCCTCTGGTAATAGCCTCTGAGAATTCCCCATGGCGAAGAGCATACCGTGCCTCTTCAACAGGAAGATCTTTTACACGAAACATAGAGGCTCCTTTCTCACTTTTACTACCACATCACTTCCCCTTTGCCCATTTATTATAGAAAAAAGAAAAAAAACTGTCAACTTTATACACACGAATATCTACTACCCTTTTCTGAAAAGGAAAAAGACACCTGATACAAGAATACACGCTCATTTCACAAAAATTGTGACAAATGCCTATTGACAAAACCCCCGTTTAGAAAATAAAATGACTTCGACATAAAAGACAAGAAAAGGAAAAGATTATGAAAAAGAAAACATTTCTATGGTATCTTTTGCTCCCCTCTCTTCTCTGGACAAAAGATTCTCTCACCTCCGAGGTGAAAAAACTTCTCAAAGTCAGCAATTACCAGCAAGCAAGAGAGGTAGTACAAATGGCTATTCAGAGAGAGCCCGACATATCTTCTCACTACATTCTTCTCTCCCAGATTTACCAGGAAGAAAGGCTATATTCCAACGCCTATCGGGTCATAAGCAAAGCCTACAACTATTTTCCTGAAAATCCCTGGGTAGCCAAGGAACTGGCTGATGTCTATCGTCAGATGGGTGAGTACAAAAAAGCCCTTGACCTTTACCGTCAGTGGCTTCCAACAATAGAAGAAAAATACCGCAACCTCTGGTACTATGGAATGGGTGTCTGTTATTTTGAATTAGAGAACTATGAGAAGGCCATACTTTTTTTAGAACAATCTACAAGGGGGAAAATCTCTTTCTGGGCTCTGTACTACCTGGGACGATCTTATCGAGCAAAAGGGTATCTCCAGAAAGCCTTATGGGCTTTTGAAAGATCAGAATTGCAGCTTTTTCTTCAGCCGGAATGGGCAAAACCCCTTCTCTACTACGAATGGGGTATAACCATGGTAGAGTTTGGGATAACAGTAAAACAAACCAACACCATAGCTGCCAAAACTATCTTTGTTTCCCTTTTAGAGGACAAAAGATTTTCAGATCGACGGGTAAAAGAACGAGCCGAATTCTGGGTGAAACGCCTATGAAAAACACTATCATACTCTTTCTGTCTCTGGCATACCCACTTTCTCTTTTTCCTCTTCGTATCAGTGAGGTGTACTATGGGGGAAATCTCTTGATTCCAGACGAGGAACGCTATATCGAATTAGAAAATGATGAGAGTGAACCCATTGATATGCGAAAGGTTACCCTGATAATTCCCCGTTCAGATACAACCACCATTTCCAACTCCCTTTTGCAGGGAAATTTTCTTTTGTTTGGCACTGAAGCCAAAACCAACGAATGGATTCTCTTTCCCGGACAAAGGGCTGTTATCATCTCAGAAGACTATAACGCCGGTGGAAGACTCCTTTCGTGGGATACGAACACCCTCCTTTTCAAACCGAGGTCCAAAACCGCCTGGACATATAGCTGGAATAACCGCCTTCATCTTCTTGCTCTCCTTTACAACGGGCAGGAAGTCTTTCGAGCAAGTGACATCCCATCTTCCATACAGGAAAAGGGCAAAGCCCTGGTATGGAACAATGGATGGAAAGAAGATTGTCCAAGACCGGGTCAGACCAAAAAGATCAAGATTCATGCCCCCTATGTTCTTTCCACAGGAGAAAGAGTAGAGATCCGCATAGAAAGCGAATATCCCCTCAGTGAACTCATAGTAGAGGAATATCCATCCTCTTCTCAAGCCAGATATACCCTTTCTGGCTCTCCTCCTTATTTCCTCGTGTTGTCCGGAAGCTTTTATCATGCCACAACGTGGATTCTTCGTGCAGGGAATGCCGCTCACAAAATCCGTTTTCTTGACACAAACCTCTCTTCCCCTCTTGCCGGAAAAATACTGATCAGCGAAATTGTGAGCGACCCAACCAGAGACTATTCGGGAGGAGGATGGACAGGCCAGGATGGAGGAGGAACTATAAACGAAAATGATGACTGGATAGAGATAGCCAATACTACAGACCAGTTTATTTCCTTTTCCAATTGGTACATAGAACACACAACCTCACAAACCAAATCCTATCGCGCTCTCAAACTCCGCTTTGACAACAAGACAGGACGAACATCCAATTCTCTTCTTTCCCCTCAGACTCTTGGTATTCTGAGTATCGAAAATGGTATAGCGAACCAAGCCAGTATTATCCTCTATGATGGTCATCCCCTATGGGGAAAACGTGTTGCCATCCTCTCCTATGGAGAAGACAAAATCCCCGCTGCTCGTAGTAACAATGAAGAAAAAAGTCTCCAGCGTCTCCCCCATAATGCTTCTGATGACATCGCTGAATGGAGACTATTTTCTCCAACCTACGGGAAAATCAATGGCAATAGCCCCTACCTTATCACACGATGGAGTCCTACCAATAGATTGCTCTTAGAAATAGTGATGAGTGATCCAGAAAAAGAGGATGCTTTTCTTTCCCTCGTGGCAAAAAGTGAGATAGATGAGAAGCCAGTTTTCCTTAAAAATTATCAAGGATGCTTTCGTGGTTACCTTTCCATAACCAGAACAAACCATCCTGAGGCCCTGTCTGTCAAAAACGGCGGAAAAAATTTTCTTCTCTATACCAATCAATATGGAACCTCTATCTGGAATTTTGTCTGGAAAGAGGATGGATGGAACTATCCATCGTCAGGAGAGTCTCTCTCTCAACTCGTGATCTATCCTAATCCGGCGCTAAGAAAATCCAGAGTTTTTCTTTCTCGCCTCATAAAAAATGCAAAAATCGTCATTTTTGACCAGCAAGGTCGTGTGATAGAAGAGCTCACATCACAAGGGGAGGATTATATCGTATGGAACACACCAGAAAAATCAGGGCTTTTCTGTGTATTGGTTATGTATGGTGGACAATCTGTATATCGCTGGGTTTTGGTCAAATAGAAAATCTTTCTTCAGGATGGTGGAGTGGTATAGAGACAGAAAATGTCCTAGGAAAAACTTCGTTTGAATTCTGGAGTGGCTATTTCACCACAAACTGGTTTTTTGGTACAGCGTTTAGCCATACGCAATGGGAAGGGTTTTCTCTCGTAGAGGCTGATGATTATGGATATCGGGAAATTGGCACCATGACCCCTCGGCAATGGATAGCCAGGGGCTGGACAAAACTTCAGACAAAAACAATAGAATTCGCGGGAGGAGTAGAGACAGGCGAACTGAGTGTAGGGGATTACAAAAACCTGGAAACCCATTGGTATACAGAGGCCGGAATTCACTGGCAAGAATGGACAGGAAAAATTGGTTACAAAAACCAGGAAATATTCGTCTCTCTCCAACAGGAATTCTGGTTCCTCCGCTGTCTCTGGCAATGGAATATAAAGGGAGCGTATTCAGAAGGTCTCTCTATCAAGAGTGGTCTCTTTTTGCGAAATCAAAAACGTGACCTTCAAATAGGATACGAAACCATATGCTATCAAACATACCAGCAAAGAGAAATAGCTACCTTCTTCTGGTATAAATATCTTCAGACAATTGTTTTCTACGGTGAGATAGGACTAAGCCTATGGGATGCAGGAAGATTCAGAATAGGTATAGGAAAAAAATGGTAAAAATGTGGGCGCTATAGGATTCGAACCTATGACCCCCTGCTTGTAAGGCAGGTGCTCTGAACCAACTGAGCTAAGCGCCCAACATATGAGGCATATAGTATAGCATATTTTTGTAAAAAAGTCAAATATATATCTCATATGATATATCCAAAAAATAAGTTTCAGCCTGTCTGATAAAAGCCAACTTCATACTGAAAATCACATTGTGTGACAATTTTTCAGTACGAATACTCCATCTCTTCTTCAACAGTAAAAAAGAACAACATCACTCAATGGCTTCAAACACCATACCCACAAAACACAAAAGTTTTATCTGTATACCGGCAAAAAGAGAGCTTGTTATGAGGTATCACAAACACACCTACATTATTCCATTCATCAACAATTGTTTTTCTACCTTCCAAATGTGAAAATAGGCATTCATTTTCCTCTGGAAAACAACAACATCAACATACTTACTCCTCTTTTTTACTTGATTTATTTTGCGTTTTTGCCTATAATATGTAAAAGGAAAAAGAGAGGTTGTGATGGTTGAGATAGCTATTATGGGTGCGGCAGGACGAATGGGACGTACCCTTATCCAGGTTATCAGCCAGGATCCTGACTGTCGTCTCACAGGAGCTTTAGAGTCCTCATCCTGCCCCTTGTTAGGTCAGGATGCTGGTACAGTAGCAGGTACCGGAAGTCTCAACGTTTTTCTCTCTTCAAATCCTCTGGATATCACATCCTGCGATGTATTTATAGATTTTACCACACCAGAGGCACTTCAGTCTCACCTCGAAATAGCCGTAGCTAAAAACAAGGCCCTTGTTGTAGGTACTACAGGACTTCAGCAGGAACACTTCTCTCTTCTGGATAAAGCAAGCCAAACCATACCTGTTCTGTGGGCCCCAAATTTCAGTATCGGAATCAATCTAATGACTTCACTTGTCCGCCTGGCCGCCAATGTTCTCTCGACAGGTTTTGATGTCGAAATCCTTGAAGCCCATCACCGACTAAAAAAAGATGCCCCAAGTGGAACAGCCATCAAGCTCCTCGAGGTTCTCAAAGAGATCTATCACACATCCGATGTAGTTTATGGGCGATCCGGTATGACAGGAGAACGTCCTCAAAACCAGATTGGTGTTCATGCTATCCGTGGAGGGGATATCGTTGGTGATCATACCGTGAGTTTTTGTGGAATCGGAGAACGACTTGAGATCACCCATCGAGCTTCTTCTCGAGAAACTTTTGCCCGTGGAGCCGTACGAGCAGCCAAATTTCTTGCCGGCAAACCTGCAGGACGATATACTATTGAAAAGGTACTGGGATTGTAAGGGGAAATTCATGGAAAAAAAGTTTTATTTCGACGACATAGGACTTACCTTTGATGATGTGCTGATTGTTCCCAATTACTCTGAAGTCGTGCCCGCCTATGTTTCTACTACCACTTTGCTTACAAAAGATATTCGTCTTCATATCCCCATCATGTCCGCTGCCATGGATACGGTAACCGATGCCAACATGGCTATTGCCATCGCTCAGTTAGGGGGCATTGGAATTATCCATAGAAACCTCACACCAGCCAGACAAGCAGAAGAAGTCAGAAAGGTCAAACGTTTTGAAAATATTATCATCGAAAATCCGATCACTATTGGACACAATGAAACCATCGAAAAGGTCCGTACCCTTATGCGACAGGAGAAGATTTCTGGTATTCCTGTCGTAGATGGGGATAATAAACTCAAAGGTATCATCACCAAAAGAGATCTTGAATTCTATGACGAGAAGGTGAAAAACATCACTGTCAGTGAGGTTATGACTCCCCGAGAAAAGCTCATTGTTTACGAAGTAGAAAAAACTCAAGACGTTGACCTCAAACAAGCAGGGGATATCATGCGCAAAAATCGGGTGGAAAAACTACCCCTTGTCAACAAAGTCAATTCTCTTCTTGGCCTCATCACTCTCAAGGATATTACTCGAATCATTGAACATACC
>JBKBIS010000074.1:0-7478 GCA_046294145.1 Brevinematales bacterium
GGTTCTTTTGCTTTTTCTATAGGAAGATATCCTGAAGCTTCTCAAATCCTCCAGAAAGCCTACAGCCACTCACAAGACAAAGAAACCCTCACGCTTCTTATCATGGCCCTTTTCTCAAGTGGAGAAGAGACCATGGAAACTATTGTTCATCTTGCTTCTTCCCTCTCACCTTCGCCTGACTTCCATCCCTATGCTGCCTACTGTATTGGAAAAACATACCTTTCCCTCGGAGAAAGAGACAAAGCCCACCTCTGGTTTTCAAACACCCTCTCCTATTTCCCCGATGATCCCAATCTTCTCTATGGGCTAGCCCTGGTCAAAATGGATCTCCGTGAGTGGGAAAAAGCCAAAGAAATTCTCCTTCATGCCCTTACCCTCACAGATCATCCCACCCTTTCTTATGCTTTAGGGCTTTGTTATTTACAGACCAGAGACATCACCAGAGCATCCTCCCTTTTTTTCTCCCTCTGTAAAACCAAAAAAGATGCCAATTTCTGTTATGAGATAGCCTTGCTTTTTCTCAAAAACCACCTCAAACAAGAAGCTCTGCCCTTTCTTAATCAGACTCTCGAATACAACCCCAATCATCAAGAAGCTATGGCCTACCTTCGACTTCTCAAAAACCACAAGGAGTCACCATCATGCCGATAAAAAAATCCTTTTCCCTGCTTTTTATTTTTCTTGTTCTTTCCTGCCATCAGGAAACTTTCATTCTCCTGAAAAACCTTGACAGAGCTGAGTGGTTCAGCCTCAAGGACTTCCTTGAAGAAAGCGGTCTTTCTTATCCAGAAACTACCACTCCCACCAACAAGATTTCTCGTCCTCCTGCCCAACCACCCTCCATTCCCTCTCTGCCCCAGGAAAGCCGCTACATGACCATACCTGCCAACAAAGAGTTTGTAGTCCAACTCCCGGGAGAAAATGTTCTTGTCAGTCTCAAATCCGCTACAGGTGTTACCTATCTCAAGGAATCATCAGATCCCGCTCAAAAATTCTTCTCTTTTCAGGCCCATACCAATAACGGGCGAGCCATCTTTGAGTACTATAATCTTGATGGCCGACTTCAGAAAAGTCTCACCTATTATTTTCAGGTACAACAAACCCAGCCAACCCCGGAAAGCACAAATATCACCACACGCAAACCCACCCTTGCCAGAGAAGAGACCAATACCCAAACAAACATGACCCAGAAACCAGTTTCACAAAATGTTGATTGGTTTTTAGCCAGCCTCAAACCCCTCTCTCAGGGAGAAGCTATCAAAAACCTTGAAAATGCCCTCTCTGACACCACTTTTTCCGACAATGAAAAAGAAACCCTCACCTATGCTCTCATCGAGTATTATCTCAAGCAGCGCCTCTTCACCAGAGCCTCCAATCGGATAGAAAACCTGCAAGACAAAGGATATCAAGCCTATTATTATGGGCTTTACTACGAAAGTCTCCAACGACCTACCAAATCTCTTGAATACCTTGTCCAAGCATTAGACACAGGTGGAAACGTTATTCCCTTAGCTGTGATAGCCACAGGGCGCGTCATGATAAATGCCGGGATCTCAGATGTCTCTCTTATCACTCGACTGGACTCCCTTGCTATCTCCATCAAAGACAAAGATCTCTCTGCCCGGGCAATAATCCAGACAGCCCAACTCTACGAAGGACTGCGAAACCTGAAACGAGCGAAAGAACTCTACCAGATGGTGCTCAACGGCGACTATCCTCGCACATGGAAAGAACAGGCAAAGAAAAACCTCTCCCTTCTTGACCAGCAATTCCGTTAATACCAGGCAGGAACCACCATGCTATTGTTGAGCCCCCATTTCTCTTTTTCCTCAGGAGTAATCTCGTAATATCTTCCCTCCCGATCATAAATCCCAAGCGTATTGGTAAATACCCAGGTTTTAAAACTATTGTGATACACATGAGTATTGCGAAGATCAAGCTCACGAAGAGATGGTATCTTGTGAACTCCCCTTACATTGGTAATTTCCACATTATCATGAAGAACCAATACCTCAAGCCCTATAAGATTAGAAAGAGAAGAAACATCTCTGATTCTATTTTTCCCAAGATTGAGATAAACAAGATTGGTTAAAATAGCCAGAGGACTCACATCCTCAATCCGATTATTGTAGAGACTCAAACGCCTCACATGACCCAGATTAGTAAAAAAACGCACATCTACAATAGTATAACCCTCAAATCTCAGATTGGTAGAACTAAACACATAAGCCTCTGAGTAGGTACGAAGGGCAAGCCTCACCCCAGAATCCTTAATCTTATCCCACGGAATTCTCTGTCCCATCATCAATGCAGGAAAAAGAAGCATCCATATATACCTCATATCCTACCCCTTTGTTTTTGTATAAAGATTATCGATATTTTTCCGAGAAACTTGACCATCCTCCTGGATACCCTCTTTATAACGCCTCTCCACCCATTTCCTCAGAGAAAACCGATCTTTGGGCCAGAGAAGAATATCATTCCACATATCCATCACCAGACCAAAAGACATCCAGAAAACACGAAAACCCCACCAATTCCACCTTTTTTCCAGAGAGAAATACCAGAATTCCTGTACCATCCAGAAAGCAAGACTAAAATTCACCAATCTCAAAACCAAAATTCCATACTCAATCACCGGATCAAGATAAAACCACCCCAAAGAGAGCCCTGTTTGTTTTGTCCGAAGAGTAAAGAAAAGAACAGGAAGCGTAATCCACACAATCTTCCACGCTCTAAAAAAAAACTCCTGCATTCGACGTCCTGAAAACAAAGCAACAAACAAAAGAACCAAAAAAAGCCCAGCCGAAACCTGCCACGATAAAAAAAATGCCCCTATCGACAATATCGATAGGGGGAAAATAACCCAGAAAAGAAACTTATTTTGCATTCTGTGCGGTGACATTCTCAAGTTTTTCCTCAACCAGTTCAATAATAGCCCTCTCTGCCCCATCGTTAGAACGATATCCTAACCGGATAATCCGTGTATATCCACCAGGGCGATTGACATAGCGGCGAGCAATATCCACAAAAAGTTTATTCAAAACAGCCTCATCGCGGATGGTCTCAAAAACCTTTCGGCGAGAAGCCACCGTATCCGTCTTTGCCTTGGTAATCAACTTCTCCGCAAAGGGACGAATAAACTTTGCCTTTTCCACCGTGGTAATAATCCGCTCATATTTAAATAAACTTGTAGCCAGATTCCGTACTAAAGCCCGCCGATGAGATGTGGTTCGGCTGAGCTTTTTCACCCTATTCCCGTGTCTCATATTCTACTCCTGTTCCTCGTTTTCTTCAGAAGGATCCTCCATCTCTTCATCAGATGAACTACCCTTCAAACTGAGATTGTACATAGCCAACTTATCAGAGATCTCTGTGAGAGATTTCTTCCCAAAGTTCTTGATCTTTGAGAGAGAAACCGGATCATAATTCACCAGATCCCCAATTGTGGTAATACCCACTGACTTCAAACAATTGTAAGCCCTGGCGGAAAGGTGAAGATCCTCAATAGGACACTCAAGAATCTCACCCTGCCTATCCATACCACGACTCATATCAAGATCTTCCTCTTCAAAGGTGGTGAGAAGAGAGAAATACTTACGGAGAATGGCTGCAGCCATAGAAACTGCCTCACGAGGATCAATCGTTCCCTTGGTCCAGACCTCCAGAACCACCTTTTCACAGTCTGTTCTCTCTCCTACCCGATAATCCTCAATCATATAGTTCACACGTGTAATAGGAGAAAAAAGAGCATCTATCGGAATTTGAGATATCACACTCTCCTTGGCCAGAAGATTCTCAGCCGAACGATACCCTCGTCCATATTCAATAGTCACGTCCATATACAGTTCAGCATCTTCATTCAATGTAGCAATCTTCAGATCAGGATTCATCACCTCAATGGTGGCATCCACAGCAAAATCCTTGGCCAGAAGCTCACCAGGACCCTTCTTTTTCACATGAATCACCTTCTTCTCAGAACCATCCACCAGTTTGAGGTTTATCTTCTTGATAGCCAGAATCACATCAACAAGATCCTCTTTCACCCCTTTGATAGGCTCAAACTCGTGATCAACTCCCTCAATTTTGATAGCTGTGATGGCATAACCCGGAATAGCACTCAACAAGACCCGACGAAGGGAGTTGGCTATAGTTACCCCTACTCCCTTGTCAAAAGGATAAATGGAAAACTTTCCATAATAAGGGGTAAAAGTCTGACCATCAAACTTTGTCTCATGAGGCAAAATGATATCCTTAAACAAAAAACCCTGACTCATCTCTTCCTCCACTACCTTGTGTCAGGCATTACTTGGAGTACAATTCCACAATAGCCTGCTCGTTCACCATAACTCCCTGACACATCTCTGCACGGTTTGGAAGTGATTTCACTGTCGCTGTAACCCTGGAAAGATCTATCTCAAGCCACGTAGGTAGTGTTCTTGAAGAAGCCCCTTCAAGGGAACGAACCACCACATCCATCTTTTCTGCTCCAGGTGCCAGTGAAATAACATCCCCCACCTTAACAATCACCGAAGGAATATCCACCTTTTCTCCATTCAAAAGCACGTGCCCATGTCGCACCAGCTGACGAGAAGCCTTGTGCGAAGGAGCAAAGCCACACACATACACTACATTATCCAGGCGACGCTCCAGATACTGAAGAAGCATTTCACCTGTTACACCCTTATGACGAGTAGCCATTTCAAAGTATTTTCGGAACTGTCTCTCATAAACACCATAATACCTTTTCACCTTCTGCTTCTCTCGAAGCTGAAGACCATATTCAGTGAGTTTCTTGCGCTCAGCCCCATGCATACCAGGAATAAGCGATTTCTTTCGTCTCTCCATGGCACACTTTACAGACTGACAACGGTCACCCTTCAGAAAAAGCTTCACTCCCTCACGGCGACACAAACGGCAGGAAGGTCCTGTATATCTACCCATAGTAGTCTCCTTTTGCCTTATACTCTTCTTTTCTTGCGAGGACGACACCCATTATGTGGAATAGGGGTCACATCACGAAGTGTCTTAATCTTTAGCCCCTGTGCAGCAAGGGCGCGCATAGCTGCCTCACGACCTGCCCCTGGTCCCTTAACCCGCACATGCACATACTGAAGACCATGATACTTAGCTGCTTCAACTGCTTTCTCGCAGGCAAGCTGAGCCGCATAAGGAGTTCCTTTCTTTGATCCCTTGAAACCAGCCACCCCAGCACTTGCCCAAGCGATTGTATTTCCATTCATATCAGTCAGTGTAATAATGGTGTTATTGAAAGTAGCACGAATAGTAGCGATACCCTCAATAACATTCTTTTTGTCTTTTTTCTTGGTACTTGTTCTTGCTCTTGCCATAGACACACTACTCCTTTACTTTTTCTTCTTGATGCTATTCGCTCGAGGACCTTTGCGTGTGCGTGCATTTGTCCTTGTTCTCTGTCCTCGAACAGGTAATTTTGCCTTGTGACGAAGACCACGATAGCATCCAATATCAATGAGACGTTTGATATTCATCGCTACTTCGGTGCGAAGATCTCCTTCCACCTTGTAGTTACTCTCAATGATATCACGAATCTTGGCAAGTTCCTCTTCAGTCAGGTCCTTGACCTTCTTGTGAGGATCAATGTTTGCCATCTCAACAATCTTGTTTGCCGTTGTGCGACCAATACCATAGATATAGGTCAGTCCGATGAAAACGGCCTTATTTCCCGGTATTTCTCTACCAGCAATACGAGCCATGTCTTTCCTCCATTAGCCTCGTTTTGAGCCACGCTGGCGCTGCTTATGCTTTGGGTTATTGCATACCACCCACACCAGCCCATGTCGCCGGATAACCCGACAATTTTCACATATTTTCTTTACCGATGCCCTTACCTTCATACACTTCTCCTATTTGTATCGATACACGATTCTGCCCTTCGTTAAATCATAGGGCGACATCTCAAGCGTCACTTTATCACCCGGAATAATTTTGATAGAGTTGAGCCTCATCTTACCAGAAATATGTGCAAGCACACATTTCTTACTTGGCAATTCTACCTTAAACATGGCGTTGGGAAGCTGTTCCAAAACAACCCCATCCACCCGAAGAACATCTTCCTTGTCCATCAAGCGCTTAATACCTCCTTTATACGAGAAAATACATCATATATTGTAGCATTTCCATCGATTTCTGTCAAGATTTTTGCGTCTCGATAGTAAGCAATCAGCGGCATCGTTTGCTTCTCATATACCTCAAGACGCTTCCGAATAGTTTCTTCCCTGTCATCCTCTCTCTGGATGAGTTTTGTCCCGTCCACATCACACACTCCAGCCACCCTGGGCGGATGTGTTTTCTCATGATACACTGCCTGACAGGTAGGACAGGTCCACCTACCCAACAACCTCTCAAGGATAACCTCATGAGGAACACGAAGATAGATCACATGTGTGAGCCTCTTGTCCTCATCAATCCTATCAAAAGCCCTGGCCTGTTCCACCGTTCTGGGAAAACCATCAAGAAGATATCCCCCCGCACAATCAGGCTGGCTAATTCTCTCCTTCACCAGATCAATAACGACCTGATCCGGGATAAGTTCACCACGCGACATGTAGCCTTTGATCATTTCCACATCTGCATTTCCCTTATACTCACCCCTCACAATGGCCCTAAAGATATCTCCAGTCGCAATATAAGTGAGATGAAAATTCTCCTTTATCATCGCAGCCTGGGTACCCTTTCCTCCCCCAGGAGGAGCAATCAACGCTACCCGCAGCATACTACTTCGTCCTCAGGGAGCGCTTTTCAATAAAACCATCAAGCCGATGCATCATAAGTTGCGATTCTATCTGCTTGAGGGTTTCAAGCGCCACATTCACCATAATGAGAAGTGAGGTGCCACCCATAAGATACGCCAATTGTCCAGGAATATTAATCCATCTCAAAACCCAGTTAGGAAGAAGGGCAATCACACCAATAAAAATAGCCCCCGGCAAAGTCAAACGATAGAGCACACCTGCTATATACTCCTCTGTTTTTTGCCCAGGACGAACTCCAGGAATAAAATCCCCTCTCCTTCGAAGATCTTCAGCAATATCGTGAGGATTGAGCTCTATCTCAAGGTAGAAATAAGCAAAGAACAAGATGAAAAGGAAAAAGATCACATTATACAGTGTATTGCCTGGTTGGGCTAAAATCTCCAAAGAACGAGTTAAAGGCGTGTCTAAAAACTGACGAAGCCAGGTAAAAAGAGGTGTAATGAACATCATCAAAGAGCTACCAAAAATGATAGGAATCACACCCGTCGGATTGATCTTAAAAGGCATTGAAGAGGCTATACCCTGTCCTCCTCCTACACGTCTAGTATGCTGAACAGGAATATGACGAAGAGCCTGCTCCTCAAATACCACCAGTGCAATCACCAGGAAGAAAAGACCTAACACAATAATAAGATTCATTGGATCCATGGTATTGTTTCTGACCTGGAGCACCAACTGAATAAG
>JBKBIS010000075.1:0-7364 GCA_046294145.1 Brevinematales bacterium
TAAAACTCTGTGCAAAATGTGCAAAACATTGTGCATTTGTTGATACCACTTTGTGCAAAAATTCCATCAAATGAGTTGAACTGACTATTCTGAAAGGTTTTTCAAGAACTCCTGGATAGACATGATAAGAATACCCATTTTCTGTGCTCTGGCAAGCTTGGAACCAGGAGATTCGCCTACCAAGAGAAGAGAAGTTTGTCTGGTAAGAGAATCCTGGGGGATTCCTCCATGAGATTCAATTATTTCAAAGATTTTTTCCCTGGAGTAGGTTTCATGCTTTCCTGTTATACAAATATATTTTCCTGAGAGTTTTCCTTTTTGTTCCTGAGTTTTGCTGGTTTCTCGAAGCCGAATACCAGCCTCTTTCATGTCTTGTATGAGAAGTTTCCCTCTTTCACTTGCAAAAAAGTCCACAAGACTCTTTGCCACCACCTCTCCTATCCCATAGAGACTCACAAAATCCTCGTAGCTGGCCTTCTGGATAGCCTCAATGCTTCCAAATTTTTTAGCCAGGATTTTTGCTGTTTCCTGACCCACATAATCAATCCCCAAAGCATACAAAAAACGATCAAGAGAAATCTCTCGTCGACCTTCAATACTTGCAAGAAGTTTTTCCACAAGCTTTTTCCCCATCCTTTCCATGGAAAGAATACGATCCTTCTGGTTTTTGAGTCGAAAGATGTCTCCGGGACTTCTCACAAGACCCTCATCATAAAAACGTTCAAGAAGTTCTTCCCCAAGTCCCTCAATATCAAAAGCCTGCCGTGAAACAAAATGCCTGAGTCTTGCCTTCACCACTGCCGGACAGTCTGGGTTAGGACAAAAGATATCTACCTGATCTACTTGGCGCTGAAGTGGAGTATGACACACTGGACAATGAGTTGGTTCTTCTACAGGCTTGGCTCCCAGAGGACGTTTTTCTTTGATAACACCTACCACTTTGGGAATAACCTCTCCCGAGCGTTCTACCACAAGCGTATCCCCATAATGAAGATCCAGGCGGCGTACCTCATCAAAATTGTGAAGTGTAGCCCGCTGAACCTTTGCCCCTGAGAGAAACACCGGATCAAAGATAGCCACTGGTGTAATTGTACCCTGTTTTCCGATCCCAAGTTCCACATCTCGGAGAATAGCCCGGGCAGAAGCTGGCTTAAACTTCCAGGCAATGGCCCACTTCGGAGTTTTTGCATCATAACCAAGCCTTTGCTGAAGACGAAAATCATCTACCTTCACCACAATCCCATCAATTTCATAAGGAATTTCCTCTCGATGGTTTTCCCAGTATTTGTGGTAGGATTGAATATCTTCTATTTTTCTACTTCGTATTCGATAGGGACAGATGGCAAATCCATGTTCATAGAGGTATGTCATACGATCATAATGAGACGGTATCATATCCTCATCTGGAAAACGAACCCCATACGCATAAAAATAAAGGCGCCGTCTGGCTGTAATGGAAGAATCAAGCTGTCGGAGAGAACCTGCAGCCGCATTTCTTGGACTGACAAAGAGGGGCTCTTTTTCCTCTTCGCGCTCTCGGTTGAGAGCAAGAAAATCCTTACGATGCATCACCACTTCACCATAGACAACGATCCTCTCAGGGACACTCCCGAAAAGACGCAAAGGAAGATTGCGAATAGTACGTACATTCTGGGTGACAACCTCTCCCACCTCTCCATTTCCTCGAGTCACCCCCATAACAAGATTTCCTTTTTCATAGATGAGTTCTATAGCCAAACCATCAAACTTGTGTTCAGCTGTCCATACAATGTCTTGGATCTCGGAAGCATGTTGTACCCGTTTAACAAAAGCGAAAAACTCTTCTTCATTTAAAGCATTAGCTAAACTATACATCTTGTAAGGATGAATGAAATTTTCAAAAGCTTTGAGTGGTTCAGCTCCAATACGTTGGGTTGGAGAATCTGGAGTTACGAGGGAGGGAAAAAGTGTTTCCAGTTCAATGAGACGGCGCATAGCGTTATCGTACTCTTCATCAGATATTTCAGGGTTATCGAGAACATAGTATCGATAGTTATGATAGTGAAGAAAATTTTTGAGCTTTTCTACTTCCTTTTTTGCCTCCTCAAGTGTCATTCTTACTCCTCCTGCGTATACTCTGCAAAAAAGTCTTTGAGTCGTTTAGCCACCTCTTCGAGTTCTTTTACGTCTGGGAGAAAAACAAACCGAAAGTGATCCGGTTTTGGCCAATTGAAACCTGTTCCTTGCACAAGGAGAATATGTTTGGTGCGAAGAATATCGTAGACAAGTTTCATGTCATCTTTGATATTGAAGCGCTTGGTATCCACCTTTGGAAAGAGATAAAGCGCTCCCATGGGTTTTACGCAAGAGATACCGGGAATATCATTGAGAAGAGTATAAGCATAATCGCGCTGTTCTCTGAGTCTTCCACCTGGTTTTACCAGATCTTCAATACTTTGATATCCTCCCAGGGCTGTTTGAATGGCATACTGAGCAGGAACATTGCTACACAGACGCATGGAAGCAACAAGATTGAGTCCTTCAATGTAATCAGAAGCCCACTCTTTTTTGCCTGATATCATCAACCACCCTACCCGAAAACCGGGAATGCGATGAGATTTAGAGAGGCCGTTGTATGTCAAGATAAGCGTTTCATCGGTCATGGCAGCGATACAATGAGCTTTTGCCTCTTCATAGACAATTTTTTCATAAATCTCATCAGAAAAGAGAATTAATTTGTGTTCAACGGCAATTTTAATAATCTGCTCAAGAATTTCTGCAGGATAGACAGAACCTGTGGGATTATTGGGATTGATGACCACGATTCCTTTAGTTTTTGGAGTAATTTTCTTTTTTATATCGGCTATATCAGGGTACCAGTTTGACTCTTCATCACACAGGTAGTGCACAGCCTTTCCTCCTGAGAGGGTGACGGCCCCTGTCCAGAGGGGATAATCAGGAGCCGGCACCAGAACCTCATCCCCATTGTCTAAAAGAGCCTGGAGAGAGAGAAGAATGAGCTCACTCACTCCATTGCCGATGTAGATATCATCAATATCAATATCCATAATTCCTTTGAGTTGGTAATATTGCATAATAGCTTTTCTGGCGGAGAAGACACCTTTTTCATGGGTGTAGCCCTGTGCTTCTCTTAGGTTGTATGCGACGTCATGGATGATTTCATCAGGTGCCTCGACACCAAAACGGGGAGGATTTCCTGTATTGAGACGAATGATGTGATACCCTTCTTGCTCTAACCGTTGAGCCTCAGAGACAACTGGGCCTCGGATATCGTAGAAAATGCCTTCAAGTTTCCTTGATTTATAAAAAGTTCGATGTTCCATTGGTTATTCCTCCTGTTCGTAGTATTCGCTATCTTTTGGATATTCTATGGTATAGCCAAGAAAAAAAACTTTTTCTTCTCCAGGACGAAGAAGAACATCCCATTTCAAAAGACCATCATTGGTCGTGAGAGTTTTGAGTTCTACCTGGGATTTGTCTGTAGCTGTGACGTTTTTCAAAACAATCTTGTCTTCGGCTGGTAGAGGTATCCTGTCCCACAGGATAAGAGAGATAGTTTTGTTAAGTCGATTTTTGACAGTGATTTTCCACGCCGTTTCATGAAGAACAGTGGAACGAAAGAGAGTAGGATTCTCCCTATAATTGCGCACTAACTGCCTTTTCACCTCGATATCCCGCACTTCCATACCAGGAAATTGATAACTTTCTCCCGGCACCACAGCCCTTGTGAGCGTATTTTTTTGAATTTTCCCTCGGGATTCGACAATCAATTCACCTGGAATAAGGGTATAAGGAAGCGTATTGGAGAGAGTAACGGCATACCATCCCCATGCGGATTTAGGAGCAAGCGCAAAGTAAGAGCTTACAATACCAACCTTTGCTGGTTCCCAGAGGGAAACCCTGGCTTCCTTTGAAAGCACATAGCGATTGGTGAGAAGCCAGACTATTCCTTGCCCCTCTGTGGTCTCCACAGGAAAAGCACTGGCTTCCATCAAATCCCCCTCTTCTATGGCTTCCTGTCGAGTTATAGCCGGGGATACTGATTTAAGAAGAGGATTTCGTCGTGAAAAGCGCTGAAGATAAAGCCTCAAGCGAGGGAGTCTCTCTTCCATTTGTTGACTTCCATAAGGAAAGCCTATAATCCAGAGAGAAGACACCTTTTCTACAAAAGCCTGAGAAGAAAAAATCTCCACATCTGCCTTGAGAGTTTCTCTCTCAGAGGAAAGGACATAACGAATTTTCCAGCCACCTGAAAGACTATAGCGAAGCATACCACTATAGGATCGCGAAAACTCTATCACCTTCATCGGAATCACTTTTTGAACCAGAAAACGGTTGATCTCCTGGATTTTAGCTTCTAAAGAGGCTATCTCCTGACGAAGATTTTCTCTATCTTCCTGCATCTGGGAAAGAGATCTTTCTATCAAGGATAGTTGTCTTTCGTATTTTTCCATGAGTTCAGAGACCTTTGATCCCTGATTGTTGGCTAATCCACGTAGAAGATCCTGATAAAGTCTTGCCCAATCTATCTGCAAAGAAAGTTTCTGTTCCTGTTGCTGGAGTTTCTTTTGTTTCTGAGCCAATTCATTGGTGAGACTCATATACTCTTTGACATAGCTAACCACCTCATCAGGATACAGGTTGGTGGTTCTTTCAAAGGTAACAGGTGCCATTGGCTGAAATTCTACACTCATGGCACCAAGCGGAATCATCACAGAATTGACCTGCTCAAGGCTTTTCTCGATAACCAATCGATCCTGGTAGACAAAAGCCTCCTGACCCCAGGCACAGACAAAAAATAAGCCAACTATAAAAACCTTGTATTTTCTCATAATTTCCTCCTGGCAAGTTCTCTGGAAAGCTTTTTACGAAAGGTATCATAGTGTTTCCATATAATATTGGTTTTCTCTGGATTAAGTTCAAAGACATAGCGTACACGAGATGATCGGGAAACCATGGGCTGGGTGCTAAAAGGCACCCCATCATGAATCTCCAGAACAGAGAGTTTCTCATCTACATAAACAATTGGCATAGGAAGAAAAGTATTTTTCATCCAAAAGCTCACCTTTTGTGGCTGAGGAAATACAAAAATCATTCCTGCCCAGATTCCCCAGTTAGTTCTGTACATCATTCCCCTTATCTGTTCTTCTTCTGTCAAAGCTAAAGCAAAAACCAGCTGTTGCGTGAGAAGAGAGACAACTAAAAGGTTAGTAAACATGTCGTTACTTTCCTCCTCGCACACTATGAGAATAATCTGATAAATCATACCCACAATAGGGACAATTCCGCCGAAAAGCTGGCTTACCATCTAAAAAGGTCATATCCACCATATGATGACACTTTGGACAGCGTATAACCCTGTCTTCAAGCCAGTGGATCTGATGGGTAATATAGAGCCACAGAACCACCACACCCAACCAGCCAGCAAAACCTCCTGACCAGAGAAGTGCAAGCCAATCAGGCATAACTGTCCGCAAAAACAAAAAAAAGACAATCCCAATACCTACAATCCAGAGAAATCGCTTGATTACCTTGATCATCTCTCTTTTACCTTCATGGTGTTTTCACCCTATATATCATCATCTCAATAGTTGCCAGACTTTCCGTGGGGGCCGGATCAACCAGCATCAGAGCCTCTTTCGCCTTTTCATAGGCCCTGAGAGCTTTTTGGGGAAACAAGAGATTTCTATATACCTCACCCCAATAAAAGTACAACATACCTCGACGAAAGTTGTTCTCCCCATATTCCTCCAGAGCCCTTTCAAAAAACACCTCGCTCCATTCTCTTTGTTGAGCAAGAATAAAAAACCTTGCTATCAGAAAGAGAAGAGAGACATCATCTGGATTCAAAGAAAAAAGAAGAAGTGCCCTTTTTGTAAACCTCTGCCAATCGTTAACCTGGCGAGCTGCATCCAGAATACTCTCTAATATGTCTCGATTGGTGGAAAACTGAAGTGCTCTTTCCAGCACAAAAAGAGCCTCACGTGCATTCCCCTCTTCAAGGTAGAGCCGACCAGAGAGAAGGGTAAACGAGACCCGATCGGCAGGATTTTTTACGTAGGGATAATGCTGCTGAATTATCTTGAGAGCCTCATTTCCCTTGCCTATCTTTCGAAGAAGATCAGCATACACATACACCACCCTGGATTCTCGTGGATAACGCCGAAAAAGATTGGTAGCTACATCCAAAGATTGGTTAGTCTGCCCAAGAAGAAAAAGAGCCGGCACCTGTCCTGCTATCAGAGAAAGGTCTGGTTTTTTACTTAAACCCATATACTGCTGAAGAAAAACCAAAAGCTTTCCTGCTCCCTCTTCTCTTCGGGTGAACCAATTCTCCTGGAGTCCTCGATCATAGTATCGCACGAGAAGTTCCCACAAAATTTCATTTGTCAAAAAAACATTGGTAAATGGCTCAAGTACAAGAGCTACAGGAAAATAATATGTTCTTGTTTCGCCCGTACTATTTGAAATAGAGAAATCCTCCCCATTCGTAGAAGATCCCCACAAGAGAACCAAACGAGACGCAAGAAGCATCATCGAAAAATTGGTATAATAAATATCTCGCTGAAGGGCATACTGAAAAGCATCTAAATAGTAACCTTTTTGAAGAAGAGGAGTCACAACACTTTCCTCTTGACAAAACCCAGCCATACCCCATGTAAGAAAAAAAAGAAGCGTGCATCCTCTTTTCATCCATTCTTCCCGTTTTTGTAGGCTTTTCCACCAGAGTATTGTAAATAAGAGAGAGAGAAAAATCAAATTTCAAAACCACGGCGATCATAATGAAAAAATTAAGATCAGAGCGAATTTTTCCCCACACTCTCCCATCTTCCCATAGAACAAACAAAAAAGCCGTCCACCAGGACGGCTTTTTCTTTCGTTATTTTAGAGGCCAAGAGCTTTCATAATCCTTTCCGCCACCATCTCAAAGACTTCATCTTTATTGTACTCCCCACGCTCCAGCTTAGCTCTCACCTCAGCCACTCTATCCTCTCGAATATCAGGTGCCTGTCTCACCACCTCTTCAATCTTGGCTGCTTCCGCTAATTGTCTTGCCTCTTCAGAAATCTCCACTTCATCTGATGTATCACGTCCGTCTTTTCTTGGGACCTTATTTATTTTGGTATCCTGTGTTACTCCACGAAGAGGATCTACACCACGAATTTCCATAAACTCCTCCTACTATGTTTATCGGCTTTCGATCACCGACACTTTAGCCTTTTGCTTCTTTTTCTCGAGCCCATTTTTTAATGGCTATGGTCCATTCACCCTCTTCTGGCAGTTCTCCCAAAAGGATGTCACTTACTCTGCCAGAGAGCCAGGTTTCATGTACCTTGGTGATCTCTCTGCATAGTAGTATTTCG
>JBKBIS010000076.1:0-7322 GCA_046294145.1 Brevinematales bacterium
ATGCTCAGGATCGTATGATGATCCAGGTGGAAGTTTCCCAGATGATTGCGGAAATCGACCGAATTGCTTCGCATGCTCAGTTCAACGGTCTCAACCTCCTCACCGGTCGATTCGCTCGTTTCACTGGAGAAAACACGGTGGTAGCTTCGATGTGGTTCCATGTTGGACCCAATATGGATCAGCGCATTCGCGCCTATATTGGTACCATGAACTCTCAGGGGCTCGGCCTCAAGTCTCCCGTTGGCAATGCCGCTACAGCCTCTTTTATCAGTCTCAGTACACCTGACAAGGCAAACATGGCTATCGGTATGATTGATGTTGCCCTTCTCAAGGTGAACAAGCAAAGGGCTGACCTTGGTGCTTATCAAAACCGCCTCGAAAAAACCTCTGCTGGTCTCATGATTGGTTTTGAGAACCTGCAAGCTGCTGAATCGAGAATACGTGACACAGACATGGCAGAACAAATGTCTCTTTTCGTCAAGAACCAGATTCTCACCCAGGCTGCCAACGCTATGCTTGCACAAGCCAATCAAAAACCTCAAATGGTTCTGCAACTCCTCAGGTAAAATTTCCCAACGATCCAAAAGCCTGCCCCCGGGCAGGCTTTTTTCTTTCACAAAAGCCAATTCATATGTGAACACACTCTCACACCTGAAAAAGAAAAAATTGCATTTTCGATATTTTTGCTTTATGATAGAAACCTAAAGGAGAAACACATGGAACACATCGAAATTCGCGTAGAAGGTGTCATCTTTAATGATCACGGTGAGATTCTCCTCGCTCGCCACCAAAAAGACAAAAGATCCTACTGGGTTCTCCCCGGTGGACATCTCCAGTTTGGAGAAGGATTGGAAAACGCTCTCAAACGAGAGTTAAATGAAGAACTCGGTTTTGAAGACGTTGAAGTAAAAGACCTGATTTTTGTAGACGAATTTATCACCTCCTCAAGACATGTAGTTCACATCGGCTTTGATGTTCATGTAGTAGACGAATACCTTTCCAATGTGGGAGTCATCACCGAAAATGAAAGTATCAAAGAAGTAAGATTTTTTTCCCTGGCAGAAATAGTCAATGCCAACAATATTTTTTATCCCTCCAAAGAATTTATCATCCAGCTCATTGAAAACAAAACGGCGGTAATGCTTTAATGAATAAACTTGCCATCCTCACACCCGGTATTCCTTATTCCACCAAAAAACCAAAGGGTTCTCTTTTCGCCCTTGATCGTATTGCTGAATTGGGGCTTGATGGTATTGAGTTAGAGTATGTCCAGGGCATACGGCTGGATTACAACCATATGAAAGTACTGGGAGAAAAGGCAAAATCACTGGGTTTGGTACTTACTGCTCACGCCCCCTATTATATCAATCTCTTTTCACCAGAAAAACCCAAAATTGACAAAAGTTATCAATATATCCTGGATACAGCTCGAGCCCTTGATGCAGCCGGAGGCTATTCTATCGTATTCCACGCTGCCTTTTATCTCCAGCAACCACCACAAAAGGTATATCCCGTGGTAAAAGATCATCTCAAACATATCGCTGATATAGCTCACAAAGAAGCTCTCAAAGTCGATATTCGACCAGAACTCATGGGAAAACCCACACAGTTTGGATCTCTGGATGAAATTTTAGAGGTGTGTGCTGAAGTTGGCCCCCCTATCAAACCCTGTATTGATTTTGCCCATCTCCACGCAAGAACAGGCAAATTCAACAGTTATGAAGAATTTGCCAGGGTCTTTGAAAAAGTGAAAGAAATTCTCGGAGAAGAAGCCCTTCAAGATATGCATATCCATTATTCCGGAATCCAGTACAATACCAAAGGAGAACAAAAGCACCTCATTATCAGAAAATCTGATGCACGCTACAGGGAATTTTGTCGAGCCCTTATTGATTACAATATAGGAGGGGCACTGGTTATTGAGAGTCCAAACATTGAAGGAGACACCCTTCTTTTCAAACTCACCTATCAGGCCATGAATGATTAGTTTCTTGTAGTCAAAAATAACCCCCTGCTTCTCATCAACCAACTCCTCTTTCAACTTTTCTGAATTATCATCTCTGCTATGATAGCTTTTTTCCTTCAATACCCAATTGATTAAGAGCTCTCATAAACCCCTCTCCATCAAAATTCCTCTCAGCCTGAAAAGAGATCTTGCCATTTTCAACTACCACATCCTTCACTCCTCCCATTGCACTCAGCAAAGCCTCCACTTCATGCCGACAAAAACTTCCTTTCACCTCCCAGATATAGCGTTTTGTTCTCACCACCACAGCAGAAGATCGCTTTTTACCGCAACCACACTCTCTCATGGTCGTGGAAACACCATCCTTACACGAAGCCCCACATCATTTACAAAAAAGACCTTTCCGCGCAGCTGATCTGCCAGGATAAAAAGAAGCTTCAATCCCAGAGAACCACTGGATCTGGTAGGCTCAAAAGAAAGCCCAGGTCCATTATCCGCAACCTCCAGCACAAAACCCTCCTCACCAGAAACAAGAGAAATCCGAATCAAAGGATACTCCTGAGTAGAAACAGCATACTTAAAGGCATTTGTCAAAGCCTCAGAAACCCACAAACCCAGGGGAATACATACCTCAAGCGGCAAGGACACATCTTCTATCTCTATCTCAATAGAAAGAGGCACCGAAATATCATAAATACTTCTCACCGCATCGGCAAGATCAGAAATATATTCCCTCACCCTGATCAGAGAAAAGGAATGCGACTGATAGAGCTTCTCATGAACAATGGCCATGGAACGCACTCTCACCTGACTATCAAGCATTACACGCCTTATAGACTCTTCCTCTGTTTGGTCTGCTTGAAGCGACAAAAGACTTGAAATAATCTGAAGGTTATTCTTTACCCTATGATGAATCTCCCTGAGCAATACCTCTTTTTCAGCCAGGGCTTCTTCAATCTGTTTTTGCTGTTTTTTGATGGTTGTAATGTCCACCATTACACCAATCACACGAAGAGGTTGCCGGAAGATATCTCTTTCCACCACATGAGCTTTGTTCAAAACCCATATTTCCTCTCCATTTTTGGTGGGTATTCTATGCTCAAGAGAAAATTCCTGCCTTTTCCCATTGCAATAGTCAAATACCATTTCACGAAGAAAAACCGCATCTTCTTTCTCAAACTGAGTAAACCACTCCTGAAGAGAAGAAGCAAGTGGATATCCTGTCTTTTTCTCCCAATCCTCCGAGAGAAGAAGTTCATCTCCAGGAATCATCCAATCCCAGAAGATAGCATTGGCTGTCTCAAGAGCTGTGGTAAGACGTTTTTCAGAAACCTGCAATCTTTGTTCATACAATCGTCGCTGGGTTACATCAGAGATCATCACCATTTTCCCAAGAAACCTTCCATCTGGATCACACCAATCCTTACTGTGGACCAAAAGCCATCTCTTTTCTCCTTCAGCAGTATAGATCATCACCTCCTCTTTAATCACATAAAAACGCTCGTACGGTTTTATAGCCATCAAAAGAGGAAGAGGAATAACAAAGCCTCCGCCCTTTCCTTGCACAAGAGACTCAATATTCGTTTTTGGGGGAACACCCAAGAGACGAGCCCCCTCCGGGTTAAGATATACTGCCGTCCCATCCGGACGAACAATGAGAAGACCCTCACTTAAAGACTGAACAATCTCCTGAATAATTTGTCGTGAATAGAGAAGATTTTGTTGTTCCGCCTTGAGGGAATGCATGAGTTGTTCTACTGTGGAAACAAAGAACTCCATCTCCTGAAAAGAACCCTCTCCAGCTCTTTCATAAGGCTGACCCGTAAGCATGGCCTTGATATACCCAACAAAAAAATCAAAAATCCCCTGAAGGGTTGTCGAGAATTTCACAGCAATCAAAAGAGAAACCGCCAATACAATCAGAAGAGACAGCATAATCAATCTCATGAACCGATAAACAAATTGAAAAAAGAAAGAAGATTCTACCTCTTCAACCACAAACCATGGAAGATTGTTGATTCTCACAAAGAAATAGGATTTTCTCCCTTGTCTTCCTATGTCCGATAACCAGACAACATCTTTTGCAGAAGAAACAAACTCATGAAAGCCTGGAAGATGCCCCACCCCCTCAGAGGTATTCACTTTCAATGGATCGGTATGAACAATATAATTTCCATACGCATCCACTACTCCCATCGCTATTTTGTAAATCTCAAGCTGAGTGGAGAAATGAGACAACACAGAGATGAGAGAAAAAACGAATATAACCTTCTTTTTCGGTGTGTCATACTTCATCAAAAGGTAAGACTGTCTTTCACCCGGATAAGATACCACCTCATAATGAAGAGGAGAAAAACTCAACGAAGAAGACGAAAAAAGCCTCTGAAGATCCATATCTTTCCATTTTTCTTCTCCGCTAAATATAACTTTTCTGCCAGAGTCATCATAAATAGCCACTGCTTCTATTTCAGGGAAATAATTCCTCACCCGTCCAAACATAAACTCATGACGAAAATTCACCTCACCCGCACTCTCTGGTAACTGATCAACAGAAACAATCATTATTCGACGAAAAGTATCAATATCAGTAGATACCAGATCAGTAGCAAGAAGAGCACTCACAGAGATCTGCCTATGATACTCCGCTTTCCACCACTGGAAAAAGAGTATCCCCGTAAAGAGAGCAGAAAACAAAGTTATCATCACCAGCAAAAGAACGGTTACCAGACGGACTTGCCGACTCAATGGCCATGATTTCCAGAAAAAAAACTTTTTATCGTTCACGTATCACCTTCCACTGATTACTCAACACCTGCATCACATAAAGCATACGAGAAGCATCCCCATATTGATCCAGATACACAGCCGATTGAAGTCCCTCAAAAGTACGGGGAAAAAGAGAAAACCATTTTTGCCGCAAGTATCCTCCACTCTCACGATAAAGCTGCACAGCCAAAAGAAGACTCTCATAACCATACACAAAACCAAACGAAGGCTCCTGGTGATAGTGAGCCACAAATCTCTCATAAAGAGAACGATAAACCTTATTGGTATGAGAAACAACAAAGTGCTGAACAGCTTTGACCCCTTCACCATATGTTCCACTCCAGCGAAGAAAATATCTATCCATTGTCCAACCAGAAACATACACCCGAAGGTCCGGGATTTTTGTTTTCACACGCTGAACAATAAGTCCCCCTTCATCTCCCGGTGTCACCAGAAGAAGAGCCTTTGGCTTCCAAAGAGATATTTTTCCCACAATATCATCCAGAGAATTCTTGATAGCCGAATGATAAGACAGAACATGAAAAGACTGTCTTTTCGCTTTCCAGAAGTTTGTAAACTCACCTATCCAGGCCCTCGCATATGGTTCGTTAGCCTCCGCATAAACCAGAAGAGGCTTCCTGACCCCATCTTCTGCCATGAGATAGAGAATACTTCGTATCTCCTGAAGATTTTCAGGCACAAGCCTTGCCATATAGTCCTTCTGTCCACTCCAGAGAGAGGAACTCACGGTGGGGGGAATGATAGGAACACACAAAACATTGGCAAGAGGAATCACCTTCATTGCCGTTGCTGAATCAAATGGTCCAAGTATCACATCTGGCCCAAAACGTACTATTTTTTCTTTAAACTCTATCTCCTCAAGTCTATGCATATTGATCACTTCATACACTATCCTCTGACGAGAAGAAGACAAATCAGCTATGGCCCAGAGAATACCCTCCCTTCCCTCAAAATGAAGAGCAGAAGTAGAACTGGAAAAATCTCCAACAATCAACACCCGCATTGGTCGAGAACACCCCACCATTCCCACAAGCAAAAAAAAGCCGGCGGCACGCCATATCCACTTCATCACCGCCTCCTCTTTTTCTTTTCTCAAATTATAGAAAAAACCATTTCTTTTTGCAAATCTTTTTATCCCAGCCGAGTAAAAAAGGCTATAACTATCTGCGTCCATCTCCCAAGCAGTACACCAAAGGGAAACTCCTGACGAATCCACTCTTGAGGAAGGAAGGGAATTCGTGTTAACAAAATAAACACAAGCCCTACAAGAAAACCAAATTGAAAAAGTCCGAGAAGTCCTCCAAGAAGCGAATCAAGCCACTCAAGTTCCAGAAACTCCAGCATATCCTCAAGCCAATAGGACAATCTTTTCAAAGCAAAATATACCCCTGTAAATACCACCACAAATACAATCCAGAACCATACTTGACGATACGCCTCAGGTAACCAGGAAACCACAATCTTTCCAAGAAAAATCCCCCCCACAAGCCCAGCAACCATTGCCAGAAGTGTAAAAAGCATATTGATAAGCCCACGACTAAACCCATACACAAAACCCACCACAAGAAAAACCACTATAAGAAGGTCATAATAATGCATTTCTCTCACCCTTCATGGTTCTTCTTCCCTATCCACCCTTTCCCCCTTTACTTTTCCTTCAAAGTCCCTACGGTTGACCAAGAATCATATCAGCCACACGAAGCTGCTGAGCCAATCTCGCCTGAAGCTGAAGATTTCCTTCACAGAGAGCCTTGAAACGTACAAAATAATTCTTTGCACGGACACTATCTCCCATCTGATAGGCCAAAATACCAAGATTATAAGGTATCTCTGGCAGAGGCTGCCGAGAAAAATCCTCATGATTCAAAATCCTATCCCCAATAATAAAGCCTTGCTCGCCCAATCAGGCACCAGCATGGCTATCTGCCAGGCAAAAAGAAGCATCTGATAATCTCTCTCTAAGGCAAGAAGATCCATAATCTCTCCAGCCAGTTTTGCATACGGCACATAAGGGGCAAGTTGAATTCGCTGAATAAGCTGCCCAAGAATCATTTGCTTCATCTCTGCCGGAACACTGTCTGGGCTATGCACAAGTTCCCTCGCTTTTGCCTCCAGGTCAAAAGCCTGCGATGTACGCATATCCTTGAGCACACTCTCCAACATATCTGTATACTGTTTCCACTGAAGATATTCCTGATACGACTGGTACGCTGGATTTAAGAAACCACCTATATCACGTGGTGGAGCTTCCTTCAGTTTAGCCTCTGTACGGAAAGACAGAACATTTCGAAGATGCCTCACGTTTTCCTCAAGAAGAGGAAGAAGTTTATCCTTTTTCTGAGGATACCGATAGAAAGTCCGAAGAAGAAGTTGATTGTAGGTCATACATATCCCGATCAAAGTACGAGAGTTGTAATAATAAGAAAGAAGCCTTCGAAAAACTGGCCAGGCCTCTTCTGAGAGATCCTCCCCAACTTCATTTTCCACAAAAGCAGCCAGAGCCCCTATAATTGAAACACTATCATAGCCGTAATAGATAGCCTCTCTATAGACCTGCTTGGTTTTTTCC
>JBKBIS010000077.1:0-7275 GCA_046294145.1 Brevinematales bacterium
ATTTCTCCACGATATTGGCAAAATCAAAGTGCCTCTCGCCATTCTCAATAAACATGACAATCTCAGCGAGGAAGAGTTCAAAGTAATGAAATATCACCCCATCTATGGTTTTAATATTATCAAGAATGATACTTCTCTCAGCTCTTATATCAAAAAGATGATTCTCTTTCATCATGAAAAATGGGATGGAAGTGGATATCCCTTAAAATTGAAGGGGGATGCCATTGGAAATTTTGCCAGTATTGTTTCGGTATGTGATGTTTTTGATGCACTTACCACAGAGAGAGCCTATAAAAAACCGTATACAGTGAATGAGGCTCTCATTTATATCATGCGAAATACAGGAAATCATTTTTCTCCATATGTTTCGCAGCGTTTTATAAATGAAATCTCCAAAATGTACGATCTCGGTTCTTTTTATCCTGTAGGGGCCTTTGTTCATCTCAACACAGGAGAGATTGCTTATATTACAGGCAAAAAAGAAGAATACACTCTTCGCCCCCAGATTGCCATTGTGATCAACCACAAAGGCATCCCTCTCCGTACACCCCTCGAGGTGGATCTTCAGAGAGATGTCGACAGACATATTGTCAAAACGATAGATGATACTGATGAAATTGAACGCCTCTCACTTTTATTGTAGAGGTAAGAAGAAACACAAGGAGGCCCAAATGGCAGAAAAAATTCCTCTCAAGATACTGTACGTTGAGGATGATAGCATTACTCGCATGGAAGTGGCCAGATATCTTGAGAACAAGGTAGAAAAACTACTGGTGGCTTCCAATGGGCAGGAGGGACTTCGTCTTTATCAAGACGATCCCGCTGATGTGGTGATTACCGACATCCGCATGCCCATCATGGGAGGGCTTGAAATGGTGAGAGCCATCAAGGAATTCAAAAAACCTCGCTCTATCATCGTAACCACAGCCTACAATGAAACAGATCTTCTGATAGAATGTATTGATGTAGGGGTAAATAAGTTTCTTCTCAAGCCTCTTGTTCTCCACAAACTGGATACCATTCTCAAGGACATCTTGACGGAGGGTTAGTATGGGAAAAAACAAATGGCTCACTCTTGGAGCCATTTTTCTCACAGGGGGAATGATAGGATTTGTTTTAGGGGTTTCACAAAATCCTGTCACAAGAGCCATTCGAGTAGCAGAAAAATTAGCGGCCAGTCAGAAAATTCAGGACAAAAAAGAAGCCTTAGAAAAACTGACCAAACAAAAGGAACTTATTCAACTGGCAACTATCAATGCCCGTATCGAAAATGCCAGACGGTTGGTAGCCCTTTCTCTTGCCGATCGTCTGATAGCCCAGAAGATGTGGAAAGAAGCCAATTATTATCTCACTCTAGCGCACGATATTGTACCCGGAAGTGCAGGCATTGCCTATAGAGAAGGGCTTGTGTGGTACAATCTGGCTTATACCAGTACTTCTCGTGTAGAGCAAGATAGTTATCTCAAAAAGGCTGAAGAAAGACTTCTTTTTGTTTTGAAGCAAGAACCGAATAATCCCGATGCTCTTTACCTTTTGACCATTATGGCTCTGCAATCAGGTGATGTAAAGCAAGCGTATGAGTATATCTCCCGCGCTTACAAAGTAAACCCAAAAAATGTAGATATTCTGTTTGCTTTGGGAAGGGTATATTTTGAAATGGGTGATTATGAACAGGCAAAGAAAGTTTACGGAAGGCTTCAGGCTATTCTTCCAAAAAATGATAGCCGCTGGGATACTGTGGAGAAAAACCTACAAATTTTAAATCAGAAATAAAAGAGGTTTTTTATGTCTCGTTCGCTACTCTTTTATGTAGCCCTCAGTAGTAATGACCTCATAGGCCCAAAACGATTCGAAAAAATCATGGCAACCTGTGGTTCACTTGAAAATTTTTTTGAAATGAATATAGAAGATCAGATGCGTTGCGTAGGAGTTTCTCCGTCCCAGAGAGAGTTTTTTTCTTCTATGCTTTCTCGTGGGGAAAAGATTCTCAATCAATGTGAAAAGGAAAAAATAACCGTTCTTTCTCTTGAGGATTCTCGTTTTCCCAGAACCCTACGGGATATTCCAGATGCCCCGTTTCTTCTGTACGTAAAAGGCAATCTTCTTCCGGAGTATCCTCTGGTTGGGGTTGTAGGCACAAGACAGGCCACAGAAGAGGCTCTTGCAGTTAATCGCTACTTTTGCCGGGAATTCGTCTCTTTTGGCATAGGAGTGGTAAGTGGACTCGCTCAGGGGCATGATGAAATAGCTCACAGAACCATCCTGGAGTATGGAGGCTATACAGTGGCCGTTTTAGGAACGTCGTTTTCTCAGGTGGCTGAACACAGAAAACCTCTTTTTGAAGCCATCTGTGATCACGGAGCAGTGGTGAGTGAGTATTATCCCGGAGCTGTTAACCAGAAATGGCGGTTTCGTTTTCGCAACAGACTCATTGCAGGGCTTTCTCGTGCGGTGGTGGTGATGCAAGCACCTGAAAAGTCAGGGGCACTTATCACTGCTGAGTTTGCCACAAGGCAAAGAAAACCTCTCTTTTTCATTCCCGGAAACCCTCTTGATGAAACATACAAAGGAAGTAATGCCCTTGTGAGAAAAGGTGGAATTATGGCCACCCTCCCCGAAGAAGTGATAAAGACAATCTTTTCCCACCCACCTTCAAAACCAGAACCTGTAAAAGAAGAAAATTTGCCTCTTTTGACACCGGATGAGCATCATTTTCTCGGACAATTACCAGTTCAATTTTCTCTGGAAAGCCTGGTAGAAAACTCTGAAAAAACCATCGGCGAAATCCTTCATCTGCTTACACAACTGGAAGTAAAGGGATACGTGATTCAGTATCCTGGAAATATTTACGAGAAGAGATTTTAGATGATAGATAGTCATATGCATCTCTCTCTGGGGAGCGTATACGCGCCATTTGATGAGGCAAAACTTTTGCAAATCATGGATAAAAAAGGTATTGAAACGGGCATTGTTTCTCTTCTGGATGTGATGGAATATGGTCATCAGTATCAGGAAAACCCTCTTCCCACATTTTCAGAATACAAGGGAGCAAAGATTCTTCTTGAGACTATCAGATCAAATAGACTTTTCCCCATAGTATGGGTTCGTCCAAGAGATGGGGCAAAAGACACCTTTTTTCAATATCTTGAAAAACATCGAACAAGGATATATGGTTTGAAGTTACACCCTTTTCATTCGCGACTTCCTCTGGATCACGATCTTTGGAATGTGTATTTTGAGATCGCTGAACGTTTTCATTGGCCTGTAGTCATTCATACAGCAGCAGATGATTTTTCTCAAGCCCAAATGGTTTCTCGTTGGGCAGAGAAATACAGTGTGCCAATGATTCTGGTACACATGGGGCTTTATACTGATCATCAAGAAGCTGTTAAAATGATACTTCGATATCCCCATGTCTATGGCGATACCACCTGGGTAAAACCCGAAGATCTTTGGCCGATTCTTGATCGTTGTGGACCAAGAAAAATCCTTTTTGGAACCGATGCCCTTGTTGGAGGAGAAAACACATATGAATTTTATCAACCCTTGTTTAACAATATCTCACATTTTTCACAGGAAGCAGAATGGCTTTTGAAAAGAAATGCAGAAAGAATTTTCCATTTAAAGAAAGAAATAAATGAAAAAGATGAATCTCTCTTTCATGTCTAAGCCTTTAGTCCGGAAAAAAAAGGAAAATAAGAAAGCTGAATAAGGTAAAAAAAAGCTATTACTTTATTTCAGCTTGGAGGATGTCGCTTATTTCTCATCCTTTTTTATAAAGAAAAAAGTATTTGAATGTCTTATCTTAAGTTTCTCCTTTTCTTTTTGAGAAAAGGAGAAAAAGCTTTTGCTAAAACATAACCACCATGGGTCTTTTCTGACTATATGAGAAAAGTGAGTATGTCTTTTTGCTATTACCATGTTTCAGCTAAAGCAAGCACTTGGTTCAAGAGAGCACAACAGTCATAGCTCATTCATTCAAAAAGAGGCCTTTTTTAGCTGAAACATGGTAATAGCCTATCCCAACAAAAACCTCTGGCAGTGAGAAAAAAATAAAAACAACCAAAACGAACAAGCCTCCGGAGAGGAAAAGAAAAACAAAAAACTTATAAATTGACCCGAAAAAAACTATTCCCCCATACTTTTTCTTGTATTTAAGAATTTTCCCCAAAAGAAAAAAATCAAAGGAAACCAACGCAAGAGAGGTATTTTATGAAATTGCCAAAAAACTTCTTTTCCGTTATAATAAGCCGGTAAGAACAAAAAAAGGGGTACTCATGGTTGAAGGAATTCTAGTTGAAGGACTCATCTACGCGATCATGGTGTTAGGTGTTTTCATTACCTTTCGGATCATGAATTTTCCTGATTTAACAGTAGATGGAACATTTCCTCTTGGGGCAGCCATTATGGCGGCTACCCTTATGGCAGGGGGAGGAAGTTTTGCAGGGCTTTTTCTCGCGTTTGCTGGTGGTTTTTTAGCGGGCATGATTACGGCTCTGATTCACAATAAACTCAAAATTCCTGGACTCTTAGCCAGTATTCTTACCATGACCATGCTGTATTCCATCAATATTCGTATTTTAGGGAACAGACCAAATGTTCAGCTTCTTCGTATAGAGCATCTTCTTGCCCGTTTTGAAACCATAGTACAAGCAATAGTCCCGAAAGAGTGGGCGCTTTTTTTCTTTTTCTTTTTGGTGGTGGTAGTGATCAAACTTTTGCTTGATCTTTTTTTCCGCACCGATATGGGACTTACCATCGGAGCCATGGGGAATAATGAACAGATGGTAATTTCTCAAGGAGTGAATCCAGCCACACTGAAGTACATTGGGATTGGACTTTCAAATGCATTGGTGGGGCTTTCTGGGGCTTTTGCAGCCATGTATTTAGGATATGCGGATGTTGGGCTTGGACAGGGCATCATTATCAGTGGGCTTGCTTCGGTCATGTTAGGGGAACTTTTCTTTCGTTCCAATAGGATATTTGTACTCACCTTAGGAGCAGTGGTGGGATCTCTTCTCTACAAAGCTATCATGTTTTTTGGAAGATACTATGGGTATTATGTTGGACTCACACCCAACGATTTAAAGCTTATCAGCGGTCTTTTAATCATTGTGTCTATCGTGATCAGTCAGATTCAAAAAAGCTCCTCTCAAAGACTCCGGAGGGATATATGATTGAAGTAAGAAATCTGACACATGTTTTTTCTCCAAATTCACTTGACGAGCGAGTAGCTATAAAAAATGTGAATCTAACCGTAAAAGAAGGAGATTTTATCACTATCATTGGAAGTAATGGAGCCGGGAAAACCACTCTTTTTAACCTGATTGCTGGTACATACAAACCCACAAAGGGAAAAATTTTTATCAATGGGATAGATGTAACCAATGACCCAGAATACAAAAGAGCAAGATACATTGGACGCATCTTTCAAAATCCTCTGCTGGGCACAGCCTCCAATATGAGTTTGGAAGATAATATGATGATTTGTTATCGAAAGGGCTTCAAATGGCCTGTGGTGAGTCTCAATCACAAGATGAGAGAGGTTTTTGCCCGGGAGTTGAAGCGCCTCCAGATGGGATTGGAACATCGTATGAAGGATAATCTTGCCCTTTTTTCTGGCGGACAGCGACAAGCCATTACCCTTCTTATGATGGTGCTTTCGCGCCCAGCGCTTATTCTTCTGGATGAACATACAGCTGCCCTTGATCCTAAAAATGCTGGAAAAATTCTTGCCCTTACCAGAGAGTTCATTGAGGAATATCGACTCACTGCCATGATGATTACGCATAATATGAGTCAGGCTATTGAATATGGGAATCGTTTACTCATGATGGATGAAGGGGAAATTATCTTAGATATTTCTGGAGAAGAGAAAAAACGTCTCACCGTTGAGCATCTTATTGAACGTTTTCATAAACTCAGGCACAAATCGTATGAAGACGATCGTGCTTTGCTTTCAGAAGATTAGAAGAAGGAGCATTGTATGAAAGAGTTTCAGCCAAAGGATTTCTCTTCACTTTCCTCTTATGTCAGTTATCTTGAGCAAAATAATATGATACCACATGAACTATATATTGAATATAATGTGAAACGAGGGCTCAGAAATGCCGATGGCACAGGAGTACTGGTAGGGCTTACCCATATTGGTGAGGTTCATGGGTATGTGATGGATGAAGGAGTACCCGTTCCTGTAGAAGGGCGGCTTCGTTATCGTGGAATTGATATTTTCGATCTTGTGAATGGTTTTCAAAATGAAAACCGATACGGCTTCGAGGAAACTACTTTTTTACTTTTATTTGGCAAGTTGCCTACGAGAAAAGAACTTGAAGAGTTTTCTGCTCTTTTGAAGAAATATCGTCATCTTCCTGATGGCTTCAAAGAGAATATTATCCTCAAATCCCCAAGCCGAGATATCATGAATCTTCTCACGAGAGAAGTAAGTGCTCTCTACGCCTATGATCCTCAACCTGATGATATTTCGATTGCTAACGTGCTTGATCAGAGTCTCAGGCTTCTTGCTCAATTTCCTGCTATGGTGGCCTATGGATATCATGCCAAGAGGCATTACTATGAAAAGGAGAGTTTGTATCTTCACCATCAGGATGAAAATCTTTCTCACGTGGAAAACTTTCTCTCCCTTCTTCGTCCCAATCGAGAGTTTGATCTGATTGAAGCTCAGATTCTGGACTTAGCTTTTGTCCTTCATGCTGAGCATGGCGGTGGAAATAATTCTACATTTACCCTTCATGTAGTTTCTTCAACCAATACAGACACATACTCGGCGATTGTGGCTGCGTTATGTTCTCTCAAAGGGCCACGCCATGGAGGGGCAAATGCTGAAGTGGTAAATATGATGGATGATGTGAAAAGAGAAGTCAAGGACTGGACAAATGAAAACCAGATAAAAGATTATATTCGTCGTCTTTTGAATAAAGAGGCTTATGATAAACGTGGATTGATTTATGGAATGGGACACGCCGTGTATTCGCTTTCTGATCCGCGGGCTATTCTTCTCAAGAAAAAGGCAGAAGAATTGGCAAAGTACAAGAAAAGAGAAGAAGAATTTCAACTTTACAATCTCTTTGAGCATTTTTCCAAACAGCTTTTTGCTGAAAAGTCTAAAAACAAAATCATTTGTGCAAATGTAGACTTTTACGCTGGTTTTGTCTATGACATGCTTGGTATTCCGAGGGAGCTATACACACCTATTTTTGCCCTTTCTCGAATGGCTGGATGGACAGCCCATCGGCTGGAGGAATTGATTGCCGGAGG
>JBKBIS010000078.1:0-7236 GCA_046294145.1 Brevinematales bacterium
GTTCCCACCACACGAATATAGAGATGAGGAGTCTCCACTACATAGCAAACATAATCGGGAAGCTTCTCAGGCTCGAACTTTGCCTCACCCGACGAAAGAACAAAATGAACCACCGTAAACACATCCCTCTGATACCGAGAGACATAAAGATTCGCCCCTTTAGCCATCTCTACTCTGCCCATCTGGGCAGCCACAAAGTCCCTTTTCGCAGAAAGAAAAATAGTCCCCCACCCTACAAACACACCAAGGATAAGCACGCTTGCCAGCGCTAACCCCCAGCGAAGAGATATTTCCCATCTCTTCACGGCCAGCCTGCGTGCTTCCCTCGCCAATGCCATGCGCTTTTCGCACTGGCTCACAAACTGCGAAAAAGGTGGTTTTTCCACCCTCATCGCCTCACGAAAGGAGAGAAGAAGCCCCTTTATCAAGGCTTCTTTCTCTCTTTGCCCCTTAAATCTCTTTTGCCCCTTATCTTTCATCAAAGTTTTCCCTCCCAAGTCTTTCTCTTGCCCACTCCAGAGCTTTTTCATAACGATTTCTTACTTGACGGGAGGTAATATTAAGTATCTGTGCAATTTCATCAAAACTCATATCTTCTAACAAATGCCACATAAGCACTACTCGAAGTTTTTCTGGCATTTCGTATAATATACCATAAAAAGTATCCCAAAATTGAAAATTTTCTGAAAAATTTTTTTTCTCATCCGCCAGCAAATCATCAAATGAGAAATATTCTTCAAAAGAAACAGTCTTTTGATGTTGTTTCAGATAAGTCATAGAAAAATTGTACACCAACTTGAAAAACCAGAATCGAAACGGTCGAGAAGGATCATAACTCCGACAACGATAATACAACCGAATAAAGACTTCCTGAGCCACATCAATGGCTTCTTGTTTTTTCACACCTGCCGTTTGTGCCCACTGAATAACCCTCTCAAAATATCGATCATACAAAACCTCAAGGTAGGGAAGCGCCTCTGGGGCAAAAGAATCTCCTTCCTTTGCCACTTTTTGTAAAGAAGCTACAATCTCTTCATCGGAAAGGTTTTGTATCTCCATTTTATTTCCTTTCGTACATATCGTTCTGATAAAAAAATACTTTTTCCTCTATTTACTATAACACAAAAATAGAAAAAAAACAACTCTACCCCAAAAAACTCACTTCCCTCCTCTGGTTTCGTTCTCCATGCCTTCAGAAAGTAACATTCACTCAAAGACCCACTCCTCCTTGCTTCACTTTTCTTTCTCAGTTTGGGAATATTCTGGTTGCCCATCTATTTTCTTTTTTACAAAGGATTGTCGCATCAGTTCAGGATGAAAAATTCTATAAAGTTATAAACGCAGGTAAAAAAATCGTCTCCCACCAGAACACTGGTTTTTCCCATAGGTAATTTCCACAAAAAAACCACGATAGAGACAAAGCTATCACCCTCTTTCAGCAAAAACAATTTTTATAGCTGAAACAAAGTAAGAACCCTACCTCACTGTGATATGTTCAAGAAAAACAATTGCTTCTGACAAGCATCAGAAAACCAAGCCTGTGTGTTATTTTGCCAGCTATCAAATAAGAGTATTCAGTTTTCCATGGAAAATATATCACCTTGATACACCACCAACTCCTCCAGCACAAAAATATTGATAGCTTACCCTACGCCGGACTGTTCTTTCTCAAACAGTCCGGCTATTTTTTATTTTGCTTGAAGGGGAAGGTGATGAAGCGCCTCCTGAATGGCTTTTTCTGGATGTTCGTAATCTTCCATAGAACCTTCAAAGTAGAGCTGATAGGAATTCATATCAAAGAAGCCATGTCCACTAAAGTTAAACAAAATAGTCCGCGGCTTAGCCTCTTCTCTCGCCCGTATAGCCTCATCAATCGCTGCTTTGATAGCATGCGTGGTTTCTGGAGCAGGCACCATACCTTCCGTACGAGCAAAAAGAACCCCTGCTTCAAAAACCTCTCTCTGGTAATAGGCGCGGGCCTCAATAAGCCCCTCATTAAGGACCGCACTCACTAACGGAGCCATACCATGGTAGCGAAGTCCCCCCGCATGTATAGTAGGAGGCATGAAGGTATGACCGAGGGTATGCATCTTCATGATAGGCGTCATTCCCGCCGTATCACCATAATCATACGTATACATACCTTTGGTAAGGGTTGGACACGCTTTGGGTTCCACCGCAACGACTTTGATCTTTTTGCCTTCTCTTATCACATCATGCAAGAAAGGAAAGGCAATTCCCCCAAAATTACTTCCTCCTCCCACACAACCAATAACCACATCGGGATAGGCATTCACACTGGCAAGTTGAGCTTTCGCCTCTAAACCAATAATCGTTTGATGAAGAAGAACATGATTGAGAACACTTCCAAGGGCATAGTTAGTATCATTTCTGTTAGCTGCCTCTTCCACAGCCTCACTAATAGCAATCCCAAGACTGCCAGGATTGGATGGATCCTCTGCAAGAATCTTTCGACCAAATTCGGTGAGATTACTTGGACTGGCAATACATTCAGCCCCCCAGGTAGCCATAAGCTGGCGACGGGCTGGTTTCATATTGTAGCTACTCTTCACCATATATACACGTACTTCAACACCAAAAAGAGCACCTGCCAGAGAGAGTGCACTTCCCCATTGACCAGCACCTGTTTCTGTGGTGAGACGAGTCACTCCTTCTTTCTTGTTATAGTAAGCCTGAGCTATGGCTGTATTGGGTTTGTGAGAACCTGCCGGGGAAGCTCCTTCGTACTTGTAGTATATCTTTGCCGGAGTTTTAAGATATTGCTCCAGGTGAATAGCCCGAAAAACCGGCGTAGGGCGCCAGCGAGCATAAACATCCAGTACCTCTTCCGGGATATCAATCCATCGATCTGTAGACATCTCCTGTTCAATGAGGGCTCTGGGGAAAATAGCCGTCAACGCATCAGGAGAAATAGGCCTGCCATCCGGTCCCACAGGAGGATCAAGCGGTCTAGTTAAATCAGCCTGAATATTGTACCACTTTCGTGGCATATCTTTTTGCATGAGATCAATCTTCTGAATCTCCATAACAAACTCCTTTAGTGTTTCTTTCTGTAGAAACACATTATAAAGCAAGAAAAAAAAAAGTAAAGATGTTGAGAAAAATTTTTGTTTATCTTTTTGAAAAAGGAACCTCTCTTAAAAAGAAAAGATCCACCAATCATCACAAGATTCACAAAGAGGAGTACTGATACCTTTATCAAACTGTTTTTCATAGGCCCTGTTAAGGTTTTCCCAGCAGGTTTTTATGCCATCCCTGAAAACATTGCCCACTGAATACTCACCATCCTTGTCCTGCCGGCAAAGGGGCACATTTCCATCTATAAAGATAACCATATTCCTTTGAAGGGCAACACAGGGGGTTCTTTTGACAGGAGACAGGTTCACCACTCGTTTTCCCAGTTGCTTACCACCAAAACTATCAGGTTTTTTAATAATGATACGGGGAGAAAAATCTTTCCACACCTCGTAGAATCGCATAAGTTCCCTGTCATTTTCGTGAGTTCTTGTCATCTGAAGATAAAGACGTTCTTTTGAGGAAAGGTTATGAAGAAACTCCAAACCACTCAGTCCCTCAAAGGGAAAAAAGGAAAAAGAGGGCTTTTTCCATTTCTCAAACAGAGCAGGAGAAGACGTACTGATATCTACAACAACCTCTACATTGGAAAAAGCCAGGACTTCCTCAAGACGTTTTTGAGGAAGGAAGATTCCACGACTCTCAAAAAGAAAACGTCTCTCGGGACGTTTTTGTACCTCCTGTATGAGCGTATCCCAATAGGTATAGGCAAAAACTTCCCCATAGAGTCCAAAACTGATAACCGCATCAGGGGTGAAGCTATCGATCTCTCTCAAAAGAGAAGAGAGATTTTGTTCCGACATTTCTCCCTGACGGGGAAGAACATCTACGAAAGGACCATCACTTTCATGGAGAGTTGTCAGTTCAATCTCAATATAGGTAGGGACCTGTCGAAGGGATGCTGGATGAGATTCTATCCAAGATTGTATTTCCTGCAAACTCTCAAAAGAAACTTTGTCCCTTATCATGGCCTCTAAAACGGAAGCCTGATAATGATTTTCCGGAACAAAACTCAGTCGATACTCCAGAAGCCGAATATCGGTGAAAACAATATTACAATCATAAGAGGAGAGATCCTGACCAAGCCACTCTTTGAGACTTCGACGAAAAAGGGGTATTTCTTGAGGAAGGACCTTTTTGATAAAAGGAGCAATACCATTGTCCAAAATCTCTCCCATAAGGCCATAGGGAAGTTCAGCATAGGTATAATCAAAAAGATAACGACGATGCCTAACCAGGGCTTCTTCTAACAAAGAACGCTGAACAAAGGGGGCATACGCAGGAACTATAACAATCTGCGTATGGAGAGGAAAACCTTCAGCCCAGGTGAGAAATTCGTTTCCAGTAGTGAAAGAAAGACTTTCTATAGGAAAAGCCTTTTCAGGCTTTTTACCCACAAAAAACATCTCATCAGCAAAACCCTGTAATCTTTTGAAGGTATATTCAAACCATACACTTGCCTTTTCCAATTTGTTATACACAGGCCCATCAAAAAAAAGGAGAATGGTTTTCTGTTCTTTCATGCAAAACCCCTTTTCATATATCATAAGGAAAAGAAAGGAAAAAAACAAGTGGAATAAGAAAAGATCTTCAGGCTATATAAGAAAGACATTGAAGTCTTCTATTTGATTTTTTTTCTTTTAGGCTTTATAATGAAAAAAATGTACCTTCTTAAATTCGAAGGGAAGGAGAGGTGCCTATGAGGTTTACCGTCAACCGAGACGAATTTCATGATCTTCTCAGTCTAGCTAACGAAGTAATTTCTTCAAGAAGTCCGCTTGCAGTTTTAGTAAATATATACATTTCCGTAACCGAAGATGGGCTTGTTATCATGCAGGGATATAATGGTGAACATGGCATTAAACTCGAAATGACAGGTGAAGTAGAAGAAACCGGCACTATTCTTCTTCATGCAAGAAAACTTTTTGATGTCGTTTCTCATATCTCTTCTTCCCGCATCATACTGAGAACTGAAGAAAACAATCCCTATGAGGTTATTATCACATCCCCTGAAAATCAGAGTATTTACTACAAAATTCACGGAGCACACGCTGAAAATTTTCCCACTTTTCAGGAATACACATGGGAAAACTATATTGTTCTCAGCCAGGAAACTCTACGAGAACTCATTGAGATGACCGAATACGCTGCCGCTCAGGAACAAGCCAAGCTTTTCTTCATGGGTGCTTACATGGAAGAAAGCGTTGAGGGATGGTTATCTTTTGTTACCACAGATGGAAGAAGGCTTGCCCTGATGTCTCGTGAGTACGAAAACAAAAAGGGAGAAATAAAATGGAATGTGATTATACCTATTTCCTTTTTGAGAATTATAAAAAAGGCTCTTTCTACAGGTGAAGTCAGACTCTCTGTAAGAGGGAAGAATGTTTTCTTCAAGATAGGAAATGTCTATTTCTTCTCCGGTCTTTTAGAGGGGAAGTTTCCAAACTACCGCGACGTTTTACCTTCCACCATTCAATACCAGATTGAGATACCTGTCAAAGAATTTCGCGAACAACTCGAAAACGTAGCTGTGATGAGTGAAAGGGATATTCATAAAATTGTGTTTAATATAAAGAAAAACCTTCTTGATCTGTCCAGCACCCACACCCTGTATGGTGAAGCCAAGGCATCCATTGAGGTTGACTATAACGATGAACCAATTCAATTTGCCATGAACTATCGTTATTTGATGGATTTTCTCAAAGTTATCAAAAGCGAACGAATTATTCTGGAAATAAAGTCTCCTGAGAGTGCCATGCAGTTCAAGATGAAAGGGGAAGAGCACTTTATTTATCTTGTTATGCCGATTCGCAACCTCTAAATAAGACTTTATTTGAAGTTTTTGTCGTTTTTTTGTATAATAATCTCCGAAATACTGAAAGTTTACCCAAAAGAAAGAAAAAATTCAAAGGAGGATAGAGCAATGGCTGTAAAAGTTGGTATCAATGGTTTTGGCCGTATTGGAAGAATGGTGTTTCAGGCTCTCTGTGATCAGGGGCTTCTGGGCAAAGAGATTGATGTCGTAGCAGTGGTAGACGTTTCCACTGATGCTGACTACTTTGCTTATCAGATCAAGTACGATTCCATTCACGGCAAATTCAAACACAAGGTAGAAACAGCGAAGTCCGATCCTTCTCGTGAGGAAGCTGATCTTCTGGTTATCAATGGCCACAAAATCAAGTGTGTAGCCGCTGCCAAGAGTCCCGCTGAACTTCCCTGGAAGGACCTTGGAGTAGAGTATGTTATTGAATCTACTGGTCTTTTCACTGACTCTGAGAAGGCAAAGGGACATCTTGACGCTGGAGCCAAGAAAGTGATTATATCCGCACCTGCCAAGGGAGAAGTGAAGACAATTGTCATGGGTGTGAATGAACATGAGTACGATCCCAAAACACATCATATTGTATCCAACGCTTCCTGTACAACAAACTGTCTGGCTCCTCTTGTGCATGTGCTTCTCAAAGAAGGTATTGGAGTGGAGACTGGCCTTATGACTACCATTCACTCCTACACCGCTACTCAGAAAACGGTGGATGGTCCTTCCAAAAAAGACTGGCGTGGTGGTCGTGCTGCTGCTATCAATATCATTCCTTCTACAACAGGGGCTGCCAAGGCAGTTGGTGAAGTGCTTCCCGCTGTGAAAGGCAAACTCACTGGTATGTCTTTCCGTGTGCCAACCGCTGATGTTTCGGTTGTTGACCTTACCTTCCGTTCTACTCGTGACACCTCCATCGAAGAGATCGATAACCTCTTGAAGAAGGCTTCCGAAACCTATCTCAAGGGTATTCTTGGCTATACTGACGAGGAACTTGTTTCTACTGACTTCATTCATGATTCTCGTTCTTCCATCTATGATTCTCTTGCCACACTCCAGAATAACCTCAAAGGTGAAAAGCGATTCTTCAAGATTGTTTCCTGGTATGATAATGAATGGGGATATTCCAATCGTGTAGTTGACTTGCTCCGCTATATGATTTCAAAAGACAAGTAAGTTTGAAAAAAAGCGGGCCACAAGGCCCGCTTTTTTTTGGCATAATCAGCACTATCAAGAGAAGACAATAAAAAAGCCTCCCCTCTCAGGGGAGGCTTTTTGGGCAGGGTTGGATTCGAACCAACGAAGGCAAATGCCAGCAGATTTAC
>JBKBIS010000079.1:0-7182 GCA_046294145.1 Brevinematales bacterium
TGATTTGAGTTATACTCTTTTGAGCCACTTCCTTCACAGAATTCAGGTATGGCCCCTGCGTTATCCGCAAGAGATACACAAAAGAAGACTTGTCCCCAATTTTTCCCAGAGCCTCGCAGATATCTGCCACCAGTCCATTATCGGGGGTTTTATCAAGTAAATCATACAGAATAGTAAGCACATATTTATCCTTGGCCTTATTCCCCATAAGCCCCAACGCCTGCACTGCAGCCCGCTTCACAATGAGATCCTCGTCCTGATAAGCCCGACTGGCCAATGCCTTTACAGCCCTTTCATCCCCTATCTGAGCTAAAGCCTTGGCAGCTACCAATCGCACCTGGTAAGTGTAAATCTTTCGTGTTCCTCCCACACGAATAATTGTTTCAGATCCATACCCAAGCGCCTCAATGAGAACGGGTACCGCTTCTTTTGCCTTCAGCTCTCCCAAACGAAGAATAGCCTTGATCTTCACAGGCACATCATCAGGATCCTGAAGAGAAGCTGCCACTATGAGTTGATCAATAGACTCAGCTCCCAATGAGTTAATATACTCTTCGGTAATATTGTGGGCCGCAAAAACCCACCCCCCAAGAATAAGCAACAGGCCTGCAATAAGATGCTTTCTCATATCCTGCCTCCTGTATTTTCCTCTTTGCCTTACAAGGAAATTTACCAATGCTATTCAACCATATCTATCGACTTTACCAGAAGCAAAACTTAAGCATTTTGATTATTCTCTTCCGGCAAAAATATGAGATCAAGAACCTCTGTGGCCTTTTCCACATAATGAATGGTGAGGTCCTTTTTGATCTCATCCGGTATATCTGTCACATCTTTTTCGTTTTGTTTCGGAATAATCACTTCATAAATACCAGCACGTTTCGTAGCCAGAAGTTTCTCTCTGAGCCCACCTATAGGAAGCACATCTCCCTTGAGAGTAAGTTCCCCTGTCATAGCTATATCATGCCGAGCCTTTCTCCCGGAAAAAGTAGAGATAATCGAACTCAACATAGTAATCCCAGCCGAAGGCCCATCTTTGGGAATAGCACCCTGAGGCACGTGAATATGGAGATCATTCTCCTCAAACATCTGAGGAGCAATCTGATACCGATCAGCAATGGAACGAGCATACGAAAAGGCTATCTTTGCCGACTCCTGCATCACTTCACCAAGGTTTCCTGTGAGAATGAGATTACCTTTTCCCTTGAATATAGTAGATTCAATATAGAGAACATCACCCCCACTCTCTGTCCATGCCATCCCAGCTATCACCCCTACCCTGGGCTCCTTCTGCATCTTGGTATAATCATAACGAGGAATACCAAGATAATCCTCCAATTTTTTCCTCGTCACCACAAAACGAGAGAAATTCCTTTTTACCTTTTCACGGGCAACTTTGCGAACAACCTTGCCTATATGCCTTTCAAGACTACGAACCCCTGCTTCCCGTGTATAACCCCGAATAATCTGCAAAATATCCTCATCCGCAATCCGAATTTTCACATCCCCAAGACCATTCTCTTGACATTGCTTCGGAAGAAGGAAATTTTTGGCTATCATCTTTTTTTCAAGTTCTGTGTAACCAGGTATCTCAATAACTTCCATTCTATCTCGAAGCGGATCAGGGATATTGTAAAGATTATTAGCCGTAGTCACAAAAAAAACATAGGAAAGATCCACATCAAGGGCAAAATAATGATCGTTAAAGGCATGATTCTGCTCTGGATCAAGAACCTCAAGAAGGGCAGCACTTGGATCACCCCGAAAATCCATCGTCATCTTGTCAACCTCATCTAACAGGAACACAGGATTCATCGAGCCAGCCTTGCGCATAAGCTGAACAATCTTGCCTGGAAGTGCCCCAATATAGGTTCTCCTGTGTCCACGAATCTCTGCCTCATCCCTTACACCCCCAAGCGAAAAGCGAACAAAGTTTCGATTTAAAGCATGAGCAATCGATTGTGCAAGTGAGGTTTTCCCTGTTCCTGGAGGCCCAACAAGACAGATAATTGGCCCCTTAGACTGGGGATTCAGCTGACGAATAGCAATAAAATCAAGTATTCTCTCTTTGGCTTCTTTCAAACCATAGTGCTCTTTCTCAAGAATATCTGCCGCCCGGTTGATATTTTTATTGTCCTGCGTGTACACATTCCACGGAAACTCCACTACCCAATCCACATAGGTATAGTTCATATGATACTCAGGAGAAGAAGTCGGCATTTTCCGAAGTCTATCCATTTCCTTTTCTATTTTCTCTTTGACATAATCAGGATAGGTGCGGTTTTTCATCTTTTCCCGCAGTTCCTGAAGATTACTATCATCTTCTAAAATTTCTCCATCTTCTGATTCAGTTTCATGAAGCTCTTTTTGAATCTCTTTGAGTTGCTCATTCAGGATATACTTCTTCTGTTGTTTCTCAAGTCGATGTTGCACCCTCTGATTGATATCCTGCTCCATACGGACAATATCTGTCTCTTTCTTGAGAAGAGCCAGCGTTTTTGTGAGACGCTGATTCAGGCTATTCTCCTCAAGAATCTCCTGCCGTTTCTCCACCGAAGAAGGAAGATTTGACATCACAGCATCAATAAGCTTTTCCGGAGTATTTACCTCGGCTAAAGCAAAAATTGTCTCTTTCGGAATTTTTTCACTGATTTCAATATAATTGATAAATGCATCCTTCAGAGTTCGAACAAAAGCCTCCACTTCTTCTTCATTTTCCACATAAGTCTCAAGGGGGACAACCTCCGCCCATGGAAAATCATCCGATTCAGCCTCCTGATAGCGTAGATTGATGGCCTCCGCCCTCTCTTCTCCTTCAGCCACCAGACGAACCAGTCCATTGGGAAGATTCATCATCTCCACAATAGAAGCTATACACCCCACACGATACATATCATCTTGGGTAGGTGTTTCCACTTCTTTGTCTTTCTGGGCAACGAGAAAAAGCTTGGTATTATTCTCGTAGGCATAGAGAACCGCACGAATAGAGCTTGGCCTTCCAATGATAAGAGGAACTACCATATGAGGGAAGACCACTACCCCCTTCAGGGGAATAATGGGAAGCTTTTGTTTCTCCGACACAATGCCTCCTTGCTACTTAAAAATAGGTTCTGCTTTCTCTGTGATAACTTCTTTCGTGATAATACAACATCTCACATCAGGAAGAGAGGGAACTCGAAACATGATATCTGTCATGGCCTCCTCAAGCACTGATCGAAGACCACGAGCACCTGTTTTCCTTTCGATAGCCTTTTTTACAATTGCATCAATAGCCTCATCTGTAAACTGAAGAACAACATTATCTATAGCCATAAGATACTCATATTGTTTAATAAGTGAATTCTTGGGATCAAGAAGCACATGACGAAGTTCCTCTTCGGTAAGCTCAGATAACGTTCCAATCACAGGAAGCCTCCCCACCAATTCAGGAATAATCCCATACTTCACTAAGTCATAAGGAGTAACATAGGAGAGGATCTCTGAAGTATCCATCTTCTCAAATTGCTGACTACGAAATCCTATCTCCTTCCTGGCCATTCGCTGACGAATAATATCCTCAAGCCCTACAAAAGCCCCCCCTACAATGAAGAGTATATTAGATGTATTGATGAGGGGATTGAACTGCTGAGGGTGTTTTCGTCCACCGTAAAGAGGCACAGAAGCCACCGTTCCTTCGATAATCTTGAGAAGTGCCTGTTGGACACCTTCCCCCGATACATCACGAGTAATAGAAGGACTCTCACTCTTTCGAGAGATCTTGTCAATCTCATCAATATACACAATTCCTATCTCTGCCTTGGCAATCACATGGGAAAATTCTGGTGAAGCCGGATCTACTGTCCCACCACCTGCATTGAGGATAAGACGCTGGAGAACATTCTCGACATCATCTCCTACATATCCCGCCTCAGTAAGTGTGGTCGCATCAGCAATAGCAAAGGGAACATTTAAAAACTTAGCCAGCGTTTTGGCAAGAAGGGTTTTTCCACTACCAGTAGGACCAATCAGAAGCACATTACTTTTTTCCAGTTCCACTGTTTCTTCAGAAAGCCCATGAAACTCTCCATGATGATGAAGAATACGCTTATAGTGATTGTATACAGCTACAGAAAGAATTCTCTTCACCTTTTCCTGTCCCACTACATACTGATCAAGAAAACGCTTAATCTCCTGCGGTGCAGGAAGACGTCTCATTTCATCACCTATGAGAGAGCGTTTCTGATCTTTCTCAATCATGGAGTAACAGCTCTGAATGCAATTCTCACATACATAGACATTGGCTTTCTCTGCAGATTCGAAAATATACCCACGAAAATCTTCCAGTGGCATACCACAAAGGGCACACCTCTTCACCTGTTTCCTGGTTGATGGTTCCTTGTGATCTGCCATCCCTTATACCCTTTTCTCAATAATTTCGTCGATAATGCCATAATTTTTGGCATCCTCTGCAGACATAAAGAAGTCTCTATCCGTGTCTTTTTCGATACGATCTATTGGCTGGCCAGTATGTTTAACAAGAATATTGTCCAGCACCGATTTGATACGAAGCATCTCTTCAGCCTGAATCTTCACATCAGTAGCCTGTCCCTGTGTTCCCCCTGATGGCTGATGAATCATAATCCTCGACTGGGGGAGACTATATCGCTTACCTTTGGTACCAGCCGCCAGAAGAACAGCCGCCATAGAAGCCGCCTGCCCTATACAAATAGTAGAGACATCACACTTGATAAAATTCATCGTATCATAAATAGCCAGACCTGCCGTTACCACTCCTCCAGGAGAGTTGATATAAAGATGAATATCCCTCTCTGGATCTTCGGCCTCTAAAAACAAAAGCTGGGCAATCACAAGATTCGCCACATCATCATCAATAGGAGAACCCAGAAAGACAATCCTGTCTTTTAAAAGCCTCGAATAAATATCATAAGCCCTTTCGCCACGGTTGGTTTGTTCTACTACATAAGGAATTAGCATCTTTCGCTCCTTTGAAAAATGAAACTATTACAATATACAGAGAAAACAATAAAAAGTCAAAATTATTCAGTAGAAGACATATTCTCCCCTTCTCTCCAGCACAAAACCTACCTATTTGTGGAATGCGAAAGTGTTTTCTTTTTCTCTGCAAAACCAAATGTAAGAAACTCCTCAAACTGTCTGTAAAGAACATAGACATCGGGATAATCGTACTCCAATTCTCGTTCGAAAACCTTGAGATCGTTATAGATTTTCCAGGCTTGATCCAGGTACGTCTTTGACTCTACGCTCATCTTTACAAGAAGAATACCCCTATATACCTGGTTATAATAGGAACTCTCTCGGGATTTTCTTTGATTTTCAGGAAGTTGATAACACTCGGCCGCCTTGAGGTAATACTTGTAAGCAAGACTGTACAATTTCCTTTGATCATAAATCCTGCCTAACTGAAAATAAATATCCGCCTCAGATGGAATATACTGAGCTGCCATTTCATAATATCGAATAGCCTGATTCCATTGTCGTTTTTCATACAACATATCAGCCACACCCTTAGCTCGAATACCCTTCATTTCCTCCTGAGAAAGAGAAGAAAAATAAAATCCATCCACTTCGATTTTTGGCCTCGTTATAGCCGAAAAAGAAAGAGAAAAAAGGCTAAGCCACAGAAAAGGCACTACTAATCTTCCATACATCGCCCGCTCCAAGTGTCACTAACACTGCCTGAGTACTCATAATTTGAGGTAGCACATCCTTGACCTGCTCAAGCGAAGAAAAGTAGTAGAGTCTCGAATTTCCCCGAAACTTCACAATCTCATCATAGATGAGTTTACTCGAAACATTGCCCGGATTAATCTCTCTGGCTGGATAGATTTCTGTGAGAATAATTCTATCAGCAAGAGATAATGCCTCAGCAAATTCTCGATAAAAAGAAAGTGTTCGTGAATAGAGATGAGGCTGGAAAACAACTACAAGTTCTGCTCCCTTTTTCTCTGCCAGTCTTCTTGCCGCTTTGAGTGTAGCACTCACTTCAGAGGGATGATGAGCATAGTCATCTATAACCACCAACTCATCCGTCTGGTATTTGACCTCAAAACGACGACTGGCGTTCTGGAAGAGAGAGAGTGTCCGATAGATAACCTCCTGCGGTATACCATGCAATTTGGCCGTCACAGCGGCAAGAAGAGCATTGTACACATTGTGCATACCGGGAACATTGACATAGAAAGTTCCGATTTCTTCTTTTCCACGTACAAGAACAAAACGAGAAGAAAACTCCGATAATTCCACTTCCTTGGCCATAAAATCAGCTGGTTTTTGAATACCGACAGAAACTGTATGAGGAAGTTTCTGTTTATCCACAATTTCCATCAGAGGCTCATTATCCCTATTGTACACAATAAGCCCATAAGGAGAAACGTGATGAGTTAGATAGGTGGTAAAGGCCTTTTTGATATTTTCAAAGTTTCCATAATAATCTAAATGATCAGCATCCACATTGGTAATAACCGCTGTATCGGGATAAAGCTTGAGAAAAGACTCAAACGCCTCACATGCCTCATAAATAAAAAACTTTCCCTTTCCATCATACCCGGAGCCACCAATGTCAGAAAGTTCTCCACCAACAGCCAGGGAAGGATCCAGATCAGCTGCAAGAAAGATCTTGGCCAGCATGGAAGTGGTGGTGGTTTTGCCATGGGTGCCTGACACACCAATAGCATACTTGGACGAGGCTAACATTTGAAGAAGCTTGGCTCGTTCAATCAGGGGTATCCCCAACTGTTTCGCCTGAATAAGTTCAGGATTCTCATCTATCTTCACAGCATTCGTATATACCACAAGGTCAATATCTTCATGGATATGATTGGCATGATGCCCAACAAAGACTTCCATGCCTTTCTGCCTGAGATCCTGAAGCGTGGCGGAATCACTCCTATCAGATCCAGAGACTTGATGTCCTCGTGCCCAGAGAATACGAGCAAGTGCAGACATCCCTATTCCACCCACACCCACTAAAAAAATATGTAACCTATGTCTCAATTGTTCAGAGGAAAAAAATGAACCCATACAACGCTACTCCTTTTTCTGGCTTTTTTACTGCCTTTTTATATATATCGGATTTTTTTCAAGAAAGATAATAAGCAACTCTTTTTCAAGCAAGAAAAAGAGGGCTGTCCCCCAAGAGACAGCCCGCTGTGGGTGGTACTG
>JBKBIS010000007.1:0-17035 GCA_046294145.1 Brevinematales bacterium
GGTGGTGAGATGGGGAGTTATTCTCCATCTTTTTTTTGCAGGAGTGGTGTTTTTTCTTCTGGTGTTTGTTCGGTTTGTGAATCCACCGGTAACCGGGATTATGCTTTATCGGCAATGGGTAAGCCGGCAACGAGTGTATCCTATTGTCTATCTTTCTTTCAAAGAGATACCCGGTGATATAAAAACGATGGTAGTTGCCCTTGAAGATGATGGTTTTTATCGACATCATGGGGTAGAGTGGCTGGCTATGAAGCGAGCATTTGAGCGAAATATGAAGCTTCGCAAGCCCTTTTATGGGGGAAGTACCATCACCCAGCAACTTGCCAGGACTCTCTTTCTTTGGCCGGGGAAGAGTTATCTTCGTAAGTATCTTGAGCTTCTTATTGCCCTTGAGATGGAGGTGGTGCTTTCCAAAAAGCGTATCCTTGAGCTTTATATCAATACAGCTGAATGGGGACCGGGTGTCTTTGGTATTCAGCAAGGGAGTTTTTATCATTACCGAGCACCGATATGGATGCTTTCAAAGGACCAGAAGATGCGACTTCTTGTCATTCTCTCAAGCCCTGTGAAATATGGACCGTATGATTTTGGCCATCTCAAAATCCTCTATCAGCGTTATGCTTATCTCAAGATGGCTTTTGGAGATGGAGATTGACAGTGTGGATTCCGGAAGCCACGACTCTCAGAAAGGCTCATGTTGAAATTTAACTACTAAAACTTTACTTCTGCCATGAGGGAAATAGTTCCATTTTCCCACTCATTGAGGGCCTGAGCGTATTCAGTAGAAAGAGATACCTTGCTTGTAGCAAAAATAAGCCTCACAAGAGAGAGGGTATTCTCCGGTCTGAACGCAGAAGACATCTCGTTCCAGGTTGTCTGTGTGCCTGCATAGACGGATACAGAGGAAAGCTTTGTTCCTGTGTGTATTCCTGTCTGGAATTTCCACTGCTCTGCGTAGTGTTTGAGAGCCCATGTCCCACGAATGAAGTCTTCTGGGCCTACTGTTCCGCCAATACTCCAGGCCATGGTCTTGTTGGTAGCCTGGTCTATGCGGGTGGTGGAAAATGGTCTCAGATAGCGGCTGGTACTGTCAAAATACCAGGGAATATAGCCATCTTCTCCTCTTCCTATGGAGATATCCAGTGAGGCTATTCTGGGGTAGGCAAAGGATAATCCCCCCATAATACCTGTCTTTTCATTGAGGCCAGAGATTTCTCCAAAGAGAGCAACAGTCCAGGTTTTTACGTTTATCACAGGGACACGAGTAGAAAACCCATACCCTGTGAGATAGGCTATTTCTCCATTTGTTGTCTGAAACTCTCCTGGGAAAAAGGTAGAACGGGCATCCTTTTCGTTGAGAACAAAGCCCTTGATAACAAGCGATTCCATCGAGCCTTCTGTACCCCAGAATGGCTTGATGAAGGCTTCGATAGCCCAGAGGTCTGGATCGGTTGGTCTATCCACGAACCCACGCACACCTACATCACCAAAGTTTATTTGGGCAAGCAGAATATTTTCCGAGAATCGACTCCTGTGATAATGACGAATGTTTCTCTCAAAGAGAAACCCTTCGCCTAACGAGAGTTCTTTTTCTCCATAGTGAAAAAAGAAGAATTCTGTTTCTTTGCCTATGGTAAGGGTATCTAAAAGGGCAAGCCATCCGTCCAATGTCTTCCACTGGGTATTTATGATTTCGTTTGTATTCCAGAGAATAGGCACAAGAAGAACCATCTGCCATGTCTCAGCGAGATACCCTGACTTGATAAGTATACCACTTCTCTCATGAGAAAAAAGCCCTCCTGTTCCTACAAAGAATCCTGCGAGAGGAGAAGATTTTGGCTTTGCATTGGTTTCGACTGAAAGAGAGAGAGTACCTTGCATACTTCCACGAACGGCAGCGACAGCTACTTCGTTTCTGATTTCAATAAGAGGGGGCTTTTTTCTGAAAAGTCCGGCAACTCCTTGTTTGGGTTTTTGTGCCTGAAAGAGACTCTGGATAGAAACCGTTGTATTGCCTATCAGCCGTATAACCACTCCATCACTTCTGAGAAGTTCAGCACTATCAGAGGTAGAACTTAGCCTGAGAAATCCCTTTTCAGGAATGGTATCATCAACATCGAGAGACTTCCATGGGCCAAATTCTATTGTTGCGTACTCTAGTTTGCCAATGTAGGATAGGACTTTGAGGGAAAGCTGGTTGGCGAACATAAAAGCAAAACTTATGAAAAGAAAAACATATACTTTTAGCCATACTTTCATCGGAGCCTCCTCTTTTTCCTGAGATATTATACTTCCCGGAGAAGAAAAAGTCAACAAAATCTCTTTTAAAGCCTTGATTTTCTTTCTTTCTTCTGTTATAATCATAGTGGAAAAGTACTGTGTTATGAGGAGGGAAAGTATGAAAATAAGTCGATGGTCATGGCTGATTATCTTTGGAATGTTGGCATTTTCGCTTGTCTTTGCTCAGGATTATTCGATGTATTCTCCTGATGCGCGCAAAACGCTTGCGCAGGATTGGCTGCAGACGGGCAAGGCCTATCTCCAGGTGAAGAAGTACTCCAAAGCTAAAAATTGTTTTATCTATGCCAATAGACTCTATCCAATGGGAGAGGCTGCAGCAGAGGCAAGAAGCCTTCTCTCACAACATTTCAAGGTAACTCTTACCTATGATCCTGAGAAAACCTTTGCTTCTTTTGTAGCAGAGGCTCAGAGGGCAAGAAATACTCAAACAAAGATAAATCTCTACCTGATGGCTCTTGATGCGAAGAGAGATGCACGCATTTACGAACAGGTGGCCCTTGCTTATCTTGAACTTGGCCAGAAGGACAAGGCTAGGGAATATGCCTTTATGGCCAAAGAGGCTGGTCTTCCAGAACAAGAACTGGATAGTCGATTGAAAAACCTGTAGTCCCTTCGAGGTATCTCATGGGATGGTTTTTGGTGGCAATTGCTCTGGCGGGAGTGACCGTTTATTTTCTCTATGCCACCATGCAGGAGGGCAAAACCAAGAAGGCGCAGAGGGCTGTGGAGAGTGGTGATCTTGACACAGCCCTTTCTATCTTTATGGAGTCTCTCCGTCAGGATCCTGACAATGTTGATGCCCTCTGGCATTTGGGTAATATCAATGAGGAAAAAGGGCTTCTCCCCGAGGCTATTGGTTATTATGTTAAGCTGATTGAGATTGGCAAGGAATCAAAACTTTTCACTATGTTTGAACTCTACCGTCGGGTAGGAATGCTTTATCGTCGGCTTGGACGGGACAATGATGCGCTGGATTATCTTCTGCAGGCGTATCAGATTATTCCGTCGGCTAAGGATGTGATCCGGGAGATTGCGGATATTCTCTTTTCTCAGAAGTCTTTCTTTCGGGCTTTGGGGTTTTATGAGAAGGGAGCGGTTTTTCTTAAGGATGAGCCTCTTTTTCTCAAGCAGTATGCCTTTTGTCTTGTGATGATAGATAAGGTGGAACAGGCACTTCCTATTTTAGAAGCGCTTGAAAAACCTTTGGGAAGAGACCTTGAATTTCTTTTTATTTTGAGTTATGCCTATTTCAAAACAGGGGCTTATCAGAGATCGCGCGAGGTGATGGAGATTGCCCTTAATAGCAATCTCTCTCCAACAATAAATATGATGTATTTTGGCGTGAAACTTCTTTTTGTCTGCTATCTTCAGGCCAAAAATTATGATATAGCCAGGCAACTTTGGGACCAACTTAAAAATATGCTTTCTCTGGCTTCTGATGAAACGGGGAGTAGACAGAGGGAACTCTCTATGGCGCTTATTATGCTTAGAAGCAAGCAGGGATACTATGACAATGCCCTTGATGAACTTCAGATGAACTTTCAAAAGGAGATAGCTGAGGCTAACTCTGATGGTGGTACTACAATGGAGTCCAAGCAAAGCCAGAGTTATCTCTACAGGCTTCTCTCTACGTTAAACAAGTGGAAAAAAGAACAGGAAAAAGAAGCCTATACGGGCATTTCTATTAGGCAGACCCTGGATTATGCTCGTCTGGAAAATGAAGCCAAGGATGCTCTTGTTAAAATCGAGGCAGTGTATCAGCAGTGGCTTTCGAGCTTTCTCACCAAAGAGGAACTCTGGATGAATTTTAGACCAAGGGTTTCTGTCACGTTTGACCCTGTTCCCATACTTGAAAAATATCTTGTGCCAAAGGATGTCATCAAAAAGAAAGGTGATACAGAAACCAGGAAAACGACGCAGAAACAGGGAAAATATGAGGTTCTTGGTATAAAACCGGACAATCCCTGTGCTTCCCTTCTTTCTGTGGATTTTCCGTCGTTTACCATGGTGGCCAGAGAACTGGCTGCTGATATGGGATTTCGTATTCTCAGTCAGGTTGTGAAAATTGATTCCAATGCCTATGGAGAAGGCAAGGGTTTTGATCTTCTTTGTGAGGAGAAAACAGACAAGCGTTCTCGGGTGCTTTTTTGTCTTCGTCGCTGGACGGAGCCAATAGGTTCAATCTATCTTACCAATCTTCTTTCATCAGCAAAAGAGTTTGGGGTAGAGAGAATTGTGATGGTTTCTACGTCAGCTCTCTCTTCAGAAGCCGTGAGATGGTTGGAGACCAATACGAAAATTCAATATTTTCAGTGTGAGGATGTAACTACTTTTCTTCTCAATTAAATGTAAGGAGCAAGAGATGAAAAAGGTTTTTGATTTTCTTCTGAGTTTGCTTGTGGTATTTCTCGTGGCTTTGTGGGTATACAGACTTTCCTTGGTGTATCAGGGGCTTCCTCAGAATGAAACCATGGCTTATGTGCGTTTTATTGTTGAATTGTGGTTTTTTACATTTTTTCTTGTGGCTTCTGGTATTGTGGTCCTCTGGTTGTGGACTTTTGAGAAATCTACGGGGAATGTCTCTTCTGATCTGGCAAAAGAGATAAAACGATTGTCACTTCTGCTGGACAGAAAGGATTTTCAAATCCAGAATCCTCATACTGATGAACAGGAAGTGAGACGCTTGGAGCTTTTTCTTCGGCCTCTTCGTGCTGTAACATCTGCTGAATGGGCCACATCGGTGATAGAGGGGTGTTTTGTTCTTTGTGGTGCAAGAAGAGTTTCTATCTTTGTCAAAAAGGGAGATGATCTTGTACTGGTGAAATCGATGGGGCTTCCTGATGCCAGGGTGGGCCAGAGGCTGTCTTTTGATGATCTTGCCTTTCGTATGTTTCAAAAGCAGAAAAGACTTTTTGTCACGGAGATAGAGACGCATCCTGAGATAGCCCGCCCTAACAAGTTGGGGTATGCATCTCATTCTTTTTTGATTGTGCCGATTGTGACCTATCAACATGAGGCTCTGGGAGTGATCAATCTCACTGAGAAGGAGAATGCGGCAATCTTTACTTCAACAGAACTCGAGATGGTGTGTCAGTTGGTCACCATCGCCGCGTATCGGCTGTGTTGTCTTCTCAGGGAAGAAGAAAAGTTGTGAGTGTATTTAGAGAGAAAAGGTAACATCCTCAAATCGACTATTTATTTTTTTTCTTTTTTTCCGATAAATGTTTCATCTGAAAGAAAGAGGGAAAAAGATGATAGAACGGATGCAGGCTCTTTCGGTTATGGGACGACTTGATACCATGCTTTATGAGATCATGCAAACGCGCCATGAAATATCTTCAAGCCTTCAGCAGATTTCTCAGGATCAGATGGAGGATGGGAAGGGGTTGTTTGTGAATATAGTGGTCTGAGAGGCAATGAAAAGTTTCCGGGAAAGAGTGAGGATCTTTTTACTATCACGATGTTTCAGAAACAAAAGATACTGAAAGAAGATAATAATTCTTTGAGATTTTTATGGAATATCGAGGCAGATGAGGGCTATATCATCTTCGAGGTTTCTGTTACCGTGAAAATCTCTGAGTTCATCAAGAATACCCTGCAAAAAATCATAAGCGGGTTTTGAGGCATTTTGTTCGAGGTAATTTCCAAGTCTTTTCTCCTCAAAGCTTTCTCCAAGAGGGTTTTCGGTTTCTAAAAGACCATCGGTATAAAAGAGAATCCTATCACCAGGATGAACAGTGATGGAAGAAACCTCATAGGAAGTGGAGGGGAAGGTTCCGATGGGTTGGGATCGGAGAGTGGCAATTGTGGCAAAATGTCTTTTAGTGTAGAGAAAAGGATGAGGATGTCCTGCATTCGCAATAGAAAGAAGATGAGATTGATAATCGTAAACAGCGTATATGGCAGTAAGAAAATGGCCACTGAGCTGGTAAAAAAGGGCTTTGTTCAAGGCAGAAAGAAAATGATCAGGATGAAAGGCAAAAGGCTTGAGTTCTCCTAATTTCTGTTTGAGCATAACAGTGAGAAGGGAAGCGGCAATCCCATGACCGCAAACATCACTGATAAATATACCTGTATGGTGCTTATCCAGTTCGAAGAGATCTAAGAAATCTCCTCCAATTTCTTCCATGGGCTGGTAGAGATAAGCGAGTGAGGGAAATTCTTTGTGGGGCAACAGTGAAAACTGGATTTCACGGGCCAGATGAAGTTCGCGTGAGATGATACGCTGGCTTTCTCGAAGTTCATTTCTCTCTCTAATGAAAAGTTGGGCCATGTCCATGATAGAATTTTCGATCTTTTTCTTTTCTTCTATATCCAGGATTTCAATCAGCCATCCAGGTTCTTTTTTGGTGGGAAGATAAGAGATATTGACAAGACAGGGAAGTGTTCTTTTCAAGAGGGCTAGTTCCATTTCCAGGTTGGAGAGGGAAACTTTGCGTTCTAAGTAGTGGTGAAGTTTTTGAGTATCGGCAAAAAGGTCTCCGATTCCTGCCTGTGGTGTGAGAAGAGGACCAAGAAGAGCTCTCGCTCGAGAGTTGGCATACCAGATTCGTGTGGTATTTCCCCAGATGATACCACTTTGAAGACGACTCAGGAGGTGTTCAAAGGTATGTCTTTCTTCGTTCAGAGTTGAGGTGAGAGCATTGACTTCTTCAAATAAAGCCTGTATCTGAAAAGTGCTCATCTGATCTAAAAAAGCGATGACATATCCCTCGATTGCGAGTTCAGGAAGAGTGAGGGGATAGGTAATGAGGGTGATGGGAATTCGGCTTTGAATGGGGGTGATAAGGTCTACTCTTGAGAACGAAGGTCTTGCTGAAGAGATGAGATCTGGCTGTTCCAAGAAGGGAATCATACTTGAGAGGGACGGGAGAGAAGCATCGAATTCCAGACCAAGAATGGTGTAGACAAAAGGGTTGGCATAGAGAACATTTTCATGTTTGTCTACAACCAGAATGCCTAAAGGGAGAGGGTGAAAAAGTGCCTGGAACAGAGAAAGTGCAGAGATTTCAGAGTGATTGAGTCTCATGATGCCCCCTTTTTGGGTTTCTCTATGTACTACGTTTTTCTCGCCCTAGAAGGGAAGTTCGAAAGAGCTTAAAACAGCTGTTTCTCCTCGCTGGTCAATACCGGTTTCTGTTCTGATGGCAAAACGATCTATGTAAATGCGAAGTCCTGCTCCGTAAACCACAAAGATGTTTTTGCCAAATTCTTCCCATGTATTCCAGGTCTCTCCTGCCTCAAGAAAACCTACAGCCTCTAACTGGATATCGAAAATGAGAAAAGGGATGACATCCCAGAATTTCCACCGAATTTCTCCGTGAACATCCCAGCAATTATCTCCTAAAAGTCCTTTCTCCTGGGAAAGGGTATGAAGTCCATTTATAGAGCGGAGAAGATATTTTGCCGACGTGGGAAGAAAACCATACGTGAAACCATGGTGCCATTTGGCTCCTATTTGCCAGGTTTTTTTTATTGGTTTGTGGGTGGAAGCTATGCTTTCCCATGAGACGGTATAATGAGGAATATAGAATCGTATGGTATTTTCCCAGTGCCATCCTGAGGAGAAAGCCGGATAGCCACGGCGGGTATCTATGAGGTAACCAAGGGAGAGAAAAGAGAGCGTTTCTATAGGTATCTGGTTTGTTTGTATGATAATCTGACCAGAAAAACCTCCCTTGAGGGTATGATCAGGACGTAGATGCCAGCCTATATGTGCCTCTCCCTTTTGCCTGAGCGAAGGGATAATCCTGTAAAAATCGTTGCTATATTCTATGAGATTTTCTTCGGTTGTTCCAAGAATTACCTGATAAAAAATAGGCCAAAAATTATACATGTGATCGGTGAGGGTAATCTTTTTCTGAAAAGGACCAGCCTCAAAGAAGATTTCTTTTCCTTTTCCCCAGAGGTTTTGTTTACCAAATCCTATAGCATGGTCAAAAAGCTGAGCAGTGTAGAAGAATCGCTCAGTGAGTTCCAGTGAGACATCGACTTTATTTTCTTCTGTTTCTTCTGTAGTCACACTGATGTTACGAAACCAACCAGTTCTTTCCAGACGACGAATCCAGTTACTCAGAGCTGTAGTTAATTCATTTGTGCTAAATTCTTTGTTCTCTTCATATTCCTGGAAAAAGAAAAGGATGGTTCTGGGATCGGTTTCACTATTTCCACGGATAACAATATGACGAATAGTGATACCAAAAAGATTTTGCCCAAGAAAAAGCAACAAAAGACAATACCATATTCCCTTCATATAAAGCTCCTTGTTATTGAATCATTCGTTTTTCTATTCCTCGAATACTCAACATGGTAAAAACAAAAATTCCTGCACCCAAAAAGAGACTATCCCAGAGCAACAAGTGATGTCTTTCAAAGAGGATTCCCCTGGCAAGTCTCACTGCATGGGTGAGGGGTAGTATTTCAGTAATCGGTATGAGCCACGCCGGAAGTGAAGAGGTTGGGAAAACAATGCCAGAAAAAAAGAACATAGGCGAAAGAAATCCTGTCATATAGAAACTGAAATGGTCAATATTTCTGACAAATGAGGTGATGAAGAGACTTAGCGATGCGAAGAAAACTCCTGTGAGAAAACCCACAAAAGGGATTACCACCACCCGGGGGGTATGGAGGAGTCCAAAGAGAGACACCACGCTTATGACAGCGAAAGAAAAGAAAAATCCCTTGCTTCCAGCCCAGAGAATCTCTCCAATAACCATCTCTGGAAGAGCAATAGGAGCAGCCAGTATCCCATCATAGATTTTTTCGTACTCTAACCTGATAAAACTCCCAAAGGTACATTCATAAGCCGCTGTCATCATAGCTGTGGATATACAAAGACCACTGGCTAAAAAATCTAAGTAGGGAATACCATCCATCTCCTGGATAATTTGACCCAGTCCGAGTCCAATTCCTGCCAGGAAAATCAAAGGCTCAAAAAAAGGTGGAAAACCATTGCTGAGGAGATGACTGGTATAAACACGGAAATGTCGATACCATACACTGAGGATTCGTTGAAAGGGACGATGAGTTTTATTCATGGAGCACTCTCCCTGTGAGTTTCAAAAAAACGTCTTCTAAGTTTGCCTGACGGATGAAACCAGTTCCTGGTGGAAAACATTCAGCAAGGTGTTGGAGAACACTGATATCATGCGCATAATACCGGATTATTTCCCCTGATTTTTCTATTCTCACATATCCATTGGGAGTACAGTTGGTCGCTTTTTGTTGAGGGAGTTCATATACATACGGTTCAATGTGATCTTTGATGAGTTCTGAAGGTTTTCCTTCGGTGATTTTCTGACCCTCATGGAGAATGAGGATCCTATCTGCTATCTGAAATGCTTCGTCCATGTAGTGAGTGGTAAGCAGAATAGTTACCCCTTCTCTGAGAAGAATTCGGAGTTTGTCCCATATATGATGTCTTACCTGAGGATCAAGTCCTGTGGTGGGCTCGTCTAAAATAAGGAGTTGTGGTGAATGAAGAAGTGCCCTGGCAATAATCAGTCGCCGTCTCATGCCACCAGAAAGTTCCCGGATATTGGCTTTCCGCTTATCAGCAATTTCCATAAAATCCAGAAGTTCGTCTATCCTTGATTTGGCGAGGTGTTTCTCAAGACCATAATAGCGGCTATAAATCAAAAGGTTTTCTTCCACAGTCAATTCATAGTCAAGGTTATCATCCTGGGGAACAATACCAGTGATAGCCCTGATATCAAGGGAGTGACGATGGGGGTCCATTCCGAAAACCTGGATGAAACCTTCCGGGGGACGATGGGAGACTCTTCCATAGAGGATTTTCATCATTGTGGTTTTGCCTGCACCATTGGGGCCTAAAAGAGCATAGCACTCTCCCTTTCTCACAGTAAAAGAGACCTCTTTCAGAGCCTGAAAACTCCCATAAAATTTGCTGACACTCTCAACTATGATAACGGGTTCTGACATGAATAACTCCTTTGATGTTATTATAACACAAAGTTTTCTTGGTAGCAAAAAAAAAAGAGGAAAATCTTGATGAGCAATGATATGAGGAAAAATCTTTTGACATAGAAAGGTGAATGTGTGTTTTCTATGGAGTATAATGGGCTTGAATAAAGGAATCTGAGACATTTTTTGTTCTGGTATTTGTTGGGAGAAGTTTTTTGATTGGACTTGAGAGATAGATTGTGGTTGTTGTTCTGGATACAAGATGATTGTTGCTGCGAGTGGTACTGTCTTTATGTTTATCGTGGAAGGTGGGACAAGAAGAATTGGCATCAGGAAATTGATGTGTCAGTTCTCTCTATTTTGTTTTTTTTTGAGGTGAAGGAGGAATATCTTTGAAGTTGATTTTTTTCCTTTCTGCCATTACAATGAACCAGAAAGGAGTGATGATGAGTATCCTTTGTTTCTTTTGTCTTCTGGTAGAAATCTCTGGTCCAAAAATGCCGGTAGAGCCTTTTGTGTCCTCTCCTGAGATAAACGATGTAGTATGGCCTGAAAAAGAGCTTCAGAAGTGGGATCTTCCAACAAATGCCTCTTTAGCAATACATCTTTTTCAGGTAGAACTTTCTTTGTATGGGCTTACCAACCGATACAGGGGTCTATGGAAACTGTCAGGTTCTCCAACCGTTGTGCTTACCAATACTCAGGATGGATCTCTTCAGGTGTTTACTTTTTCACTTTATGAGGTTTCGCGAATTGATATTCTTTCCTGGAGAATTCACAGCATAAGCAATACATGGCATGAGTTTATTCCCTATGAGATACGCTGTCTCACTTGGGACGACAAAACCAATCAGGGATATGGGGATGTTTCTTGGCTCAGGACTATTGTGCTCGAAATGGACAATGGCCGCTGGACGGGTTATACGATGTTTTATGATAGCTGGGAAAAGGGAGCAGGGGATAGACTGAGGTGGCGCCATGCCCAGTTTCCTCATTTTCCTTATCATTTTATCACCCCGGTGGTTGGAACGATAACAAGTATTCGATTTCTCTACCCATAAAAAAGGAGTGTTTTTATGAAGACAAACGTGACCATTTTATCTGAACGTCCCTCTGGGCATTGGGAGAGTTTTCCTCTTGTTGTAAGGTGTCAGGATAAAGAATTCTTTTTTTCTCTGAATCATCCCACTTCTTCGGATTGGATTCCTGTTATCACAGAGATAGGCAAAAAAAGGCTTTCTTGTGAGTTTCGATTCTTCTCTTCGCAGGAGAGTTTTGTTTTTGAGAGGTTACACGAGATGCTGAATGCCTATATCCCGGATCTTGCTATAAAGGTTGATCCCCTTCTTCGGGAGTTGATCAAAAACGCTGAGAAACAAAATGTTTTGCACCTTGCTGCTGAGGTAGGACTCATTCCTGATAGTGAGAGCCCACTCTCCATGGATATTATGGGTCGAATTCTTCAGGAAAAGGTTGTTCTTCCGGATGGAAGTCCACTTCTCTATATTGATTCTAACCTTCAGGTTGTGATTACTATGACAGCAGAAAATAATGAGCTCGCCATTCATGTCAAGAATAAGGGTGTTTTAGAAAAATCAAAACAAGAAAGTATTGCTAAAAAAATAGAACTTGGCAAACGTATTGCCAGGTTTGATCTACGGCAGGAGTTTGAGATGAAAAGGTATCCTGATTGCAAAGAAGAGATTGTTTCTCTTCTTGCCTATGAATATGACCCTATAGAGAGGGAGAAACTCTGGCCTCTTGCCTTTGAAGAGGATTTTGATGAGTACTGGATGATTTCTCCCTATTTTCTTCTCATAGGTTCAGGAACTCACACATCGTTTTTCCCTTATTATACCACTGTTCATGGTCAACTTCGGATCGTTCAGAAACAAACCTATCATATAGACGAAGGTAAATACTCCGCTGGCATGGGCTATATTCAATCTGCCTTCATCATCGAATCCAACCGAAGCCTTTATGGAACCGCTGGAGAGATCATTACCCCTTACCAGCAGGGGGATGAAGTTGTCACTGGGTTTGTCATAGGATTTCCCTCCATCGATATAGTCTTTTCTGCGTAATCAGGGAGATATCTTCTCGACAATGGTTTCTGGTTGTCCCATAATACGAACCCCTTTATAGCGAAGAAATACTCCGTTTTTGTCAAACCAGTACCAGGCTCCCCAGAATGCCGCCATAGCACCAGGAAGTGTCATTTGTATCTTGATGGTGGAGATCCTTTTTCCGTCTATCTCGAGAGTTTCTTCTCCTTCTTTTTTAGCCACCATGCGATGAAGAGCCATCATACCAGGCTGAATAATCCAGAAAGGACCTTTTTTCTTTTCTTCTGAAAGAATCCATGGTCGAAAACTTACCTCAACAAACTGGTACCAGGGGGCCTCGTCAATGATATAGTTTGTGATCACCACACCACGCTCTTTTCTCACCAAGATATTGCCCTCTCGTTCAATCACAAACTGAAGGCTTCTATTGGTAAAAAACCATTTGTGGGTTGCATAATCCTTGTCTAACCAAAAGACATGGGTTTCCTCTGCACTTCTTGCCACAATCCTTATGCCAGAAGGGGTATTTTCCTCTTTTAAAGAAAAGATCTGCTTTTTTTCCCCCTGCCTTTCTTCATAGAAGATTTCTCCATATAACGAGCCCACCATCACCAGCAAAAGCCATCCTTTTTTTATCATCTACCATCCCATCCCCATCAAAATCTCACTCCAATACCTTTAGAACACTTCTGTATGTACAATAGTATAAATTCCTCCTATCTTCTTGACAAGATGGAGGAACTCCCTGATCACAGTTTTGTTCCAGTATCTCACAAACACCTGATACGTATCACTCTCTTTTTTCTCTACCCAGAAGATTGCCTTGGCAAGTTCTCGATACATCTCTGGAAGACTCTGAGACCTATAAGCGAGCAGAAAACTCTCCTCTACAGGTACAGCATCTTTTTCAAAGAGAAACCATCCCCGAATAGGTGGGGCCTGTCTTCTTTCACCTTGACTTCTTCCCGTTGTGGAAATATCAAGTTCTAGAACTACACCGAATGGTTCGGATGCCTGAGGATAACTCTCCAGAACATAGTAAATCAACTTATTTCGGATGACATTGAAAAGATAGTTATACAATTCTTTGTCAACACCCTTTACACCATCATACGGACGATCGTTAAACCGATAGATATCTTCCCACTTTTTCTCAGAAGAAACATCAGACCTCTGGGATTGCCCACACCCAACCAGAATCAGAAGTATACCTATCAAAAGCCATCTTGTCATGGCATTTTACCTATTCTTGCTTTTTTTCCATTTCATGGGAATAAAATACACCTGATTGGAAAGTACAAGAGCATTGGCTTTTTTCATGGATGCTGATGTTGAACCATCCAGAAGCTCCTGTCCGGTGTAGATATACCCCTTCCATTCATAAGTTGTCTGAGCAAGTTTTTTCACCTTTTGTTGAAAGGCTGGATGGATCAAAAAAGTATTTGTTTCATCAACCTTTATTCCAAAAGAGACAAACGGTTCGTTTCCCAGAGCTATCAGAAGTCCCGTAATGTTTGTTTGAGGGCGTCTGGGAAGCTCACCATGGCCTATAACCACCATTCCAGCAAAAAGAAAAACAACAATACCCCATCGTCTCATAAAAACTCCTCTCTTCTCCTACTTAGAGTCTTTTGAGAAAAACTTCTCTGTACAGTATATCATTTTCCACTTCTTTTTTCAACTTCTTTTATCGTCGTCCCACAAAAAGGTTTCTCTCGTTGGCTATAAGGGCTACTATTGTTTTTCCATCTCTGGAGAGAAGTATTTTTTTCCAGTTGTGACTTCCCGTGGAGAATTGTTCCTGCCATGTGTTCCCACCGTCAAAGGAAACATAGAGAGAGCCCTCAGAAACTGCAGCTGCCATTACCTGGCCATCTCCGGATATACTTACACTTATCCATCCTTTCACCCCTAATGAAGAAAGAGAATTCCAGTTTTCCCCTCCATCCAGAGAAAGATAAAGATACCCATTGGTCACAGAGGCAAGAAGTTTCTGGCCATTTTCCGAGGAGGCTACTGATGTCCACAGTCGGTTACCAGTCAGCGTATTGGTTTTCCAGGTGGATCCTCCATCGGATGAAATTCTGAGATAGTTGTCTTGGACAGCCGCCATGATTTTTGTACCATTTCCTGAAAGGACAAGAGCTTTCCATGGTTGTGCTCCTAAATCCGAAATAGCTGTCCAGTTAGTTCCCCCATTGATTGAGTGGTACAAGGTGTTTCCTTCTTGCCCTGCTATGAGAAATTTCCCATCGGCAGACATAGAGAGAAATGAAAACACTGCTGCAGTATTAGTTATCTCTGTCCAGTTTGTTCCTCTATCAAGAGACAAAAGCACATGGCTACTCTTGATGGCTATCATTCGTGTTCCATCATCTGAGGAAACTATAGCATTCCATAAGTCTCTATTTCCACATTCAAACCATCCTATCCCTCTATTCGGAGAAGTATACACAAAGCCATCGTTTACCACGGCAACGATATTCTCTCCTCCAGAAGAAAGAGCTACATCTGCCCACCAGCGCGGACCGGCTTTTTTTCTTTCCTGCCAGTTGTTTCCCCTATCAGAGGATGTTTGCAAGAAGCGATTTTGTGAACTGATAGCTATTTGTTTACCATTAGAGGATATAGTTAACTGAGGAAAGACGAGACTTCCCATGTCTTTACTATCCCACGTCGAGCCATTGTTCGTTGACACATAAATAACATTTTTATCTACTCCTACGAAAGTGCTCCCATCTGAAGAAACACTCACATCTTGCCACTCTCTTATGCCAGCAGAGGTGCACTCTGTCCAGGTTGCACCCTTGTCAAGAGAGATCCAGAGAGCACCATTGTAAACACTGGCTATGATTTTAGTTCCATCTCCAGCTATACTGATAGCATTCCAATCTTTTTTTCCTAAGTTGGTATAGGCTAACCAATTGGTTCCGGCATTCGTAGAGAGATAGATGTAATTCCCCTCTATCACTCCACCCATGAAGCTTCCATTGCCAGCTATAGCGATATCACGCCAGTAGTCTTCAAGATCCCCGTTATACCAACTTTCTCCACCATCAAAAGATGTGTATATAGCCCCCCCAGACACAGCTGCTATTATTTTTGTCCCATCACCGGAGATATCTACGGTTTCCCACCACCTTTCACCTGCTTCTGTTCGTTTCGTCCAGGTACTTCCACCATCGCTTGAAGTATAAATATAACCCCCATAATCTCCTTCTTCATAACTCAATGCCACTAACTTCATTCCATCGGCAGAAGAAGCCACCTTTTTCCAGCATTTAAAACCAGCCTGTTTTCTTTCCTGCCAGTTTTCCCCTCCATTAGAAGAGGTATAGATGTAGCCTTTGTCAAACCCTCCTATGCATGCCACAAGCTTTGTTCCATCAGCAGAGGAAGCAATCGATACCCAGCTACTTTTACTGGCTTCACCCTCTATCTCACACTCCTGCCACGAAAAAGGCGTAGTAGGCGATGAAGAAGAAGTCCCTCCGGTCGTTCCCTTTGAAACAGCACAGCCTTCCAAACTAACGAAAAGAGCACACAACATACCCATTTTTTGAAAAATAACCCACATTTCCCTCATAAAATAGATTCCTCCTCAAAAATTTTTCTCACAAAAAGACCTTCTTGCTTTGTGTCTCAGCGAAAGAGAGCCGTGAAGTCTCAAAAAAACATCCCGAAGTCCCAAACAATCGAGACTTCGGGAACCATCTTACAAATTGGTGAGAATAACCTCCACTTCAATAGCGGAATCATCAGAGACATACACTGTCACTGTGTTACTACTGGTTGGTCTTCCCTTGAAAATAAAAGAAGAATATGGATCAAGAGAAAATACACTCGAACTAGATCTAAAATAGTAAAACACAGGTCCCGTCGTGCCTTTATCGTTTTGATAAGAAGCAAGATCTAAAGCACGAAGCTCATATCCACTGACATTCGTATTTGTTTTATACCCACTCCACGAAGAAGAAAGTGCAAAAGAATTGTAAATAGAAGCCTTTCGCCAGAGTTTTACTGTTTCTTTAAAAGTTTTATTTACTCCCAACGTAGAAAGAGCAGCAGCCACTGCATCACTTCCTGTCTTATTTCTACCTGCACCAGATACAATTTCTTTTAAAATTTTCGGTGATGTGTTTCTCATAAGAAAGGCAAGGTAGGCATAAGACTTGCCATAGTCATACATAACCTCATCATCTTCATCCCATCGAAACAATCCTCTTTCTGGTTTGCTTATAAAATAAGAAATACGCTCCCCATCAGCATACACACGAGCAGTTGGATCTGACACAAATTCATCCAAAATATCCTCTACAGCCATAGAACACGCTTCATTAAGCCATGTCTCCTCTTGCACATTTCCAATAAAATATTTTTGACCAAAATTTATCATATGTTGAGCCTCATGAATAAGTGTGCTTATGGCTATATTGGTACCATTTGGCAAGCTTAGAGTTGGATAGGTATCGATAACAAACATTTGTTTTTCTGAACTACTAGGAGACATATTCGTGGGAAAATCATTACCACTATAATAATATCCCGCAACAAATCCCCCACCATTATAACCATCTTGAATATCATGAAGAAGAATGTATATATTTCTATTCTTATCCACACCCCCATCTCCTGATGGGCCACCTCCATCTTCATATCCACCAAGAATATTAGTGAGTTTAGCATAAATACCATTTGCTCCATTAAAGTTAGTAGCAAACGCAACAATTATATTGTCAGATACA
>JBKBIS010000080.1:0-7118 GCA_046294145.1 Brevinematales bacterium
CCCCCACACACACTATACAAACAAAAGAAGAACCTATTTCACTCTCTCCCATGCAACCCTCCGGCTCTTCTCTTCCTTCAACTGTTTTTATTACCAACATCATCACCAACTACGTAACCATAAGCAACGCCCAGCTAGTTTCCTCCCAGCTTTCAACCTATGAAGAACAGATACAAAAACTCCAGAAACAACTCATCGATATAGAAACCAGACAACAAGGTCTCACCACCTCATCAAACAAACTATCTCTCATCGAAAAGCGCCTGGAACTTCTCAACTGGCTTCTGGAAAAAAACCAGCAGATAAACTTAAGTGCCGAGGAAATTGCTACCATGAACGCTGAACTGGACACCCTTCTTCAAGCCCTTGAGAAAGGAACTGCCCCATGAAAAAAAAGAGAAGTATATTTCTTCTCTTTCTCTGCGCGATTCTCATGAGCGCAGGAGAAGACTTCTTTGAGAAAGGTCTTGATTTTTATAAACAAAAACGCTTCCTTTTAGCCATCGGAGCATTCAAAAACGCTGTGGAAATAGGAAACAAAGACCCCCGCCTCTTTCTTCTCCTTGGCAATAGTTACGTCGGAATTGATGATTACGACAAAGCCATAGAAACCTACCAGAAAGGCCTTCAGGGAGCTCTTCCCATGGCATACTATGGAGTTTACTATTTCAATCTCGCCTACACCTATGGTCTCAAAAAGCTCTACCCCCAGGCCATCACCACATTTGATCAGGCTCTTGCCTATGATACCAACCTTACCTATGCCTACTGGTACAAAGGAATGCTCTACTACAAACTTCGAGACAAAACCAATACCATCCGGGAATGGGAAACCTATCTTGCCGTAAATCCCACAGGTCCCCAAAGTGAGAATATACGCCGGGCGTTAGAACTCCTTCGAGATCCAGACTTTTCCTTCCCTGAAGGACTTGTCCAGAACCCCATGGATCACTCAACCAACAAAGAACCAGCCATCACTGAACCCCTGGTAGATATCACAGGGGCTTTAGGAGACTACAAACCAGAGGACAAAGAAAAAGCTGAAGACACATCTCTCGAAGAGATAGAAAAATAGGAGGAATACCATGCCTGAGAAAAAAAAGACCTCAAAAAAAACGTTATCATCCGCGGGAAAAACATCGCCTGCACAAAAAGCCAATCCCCGTTCAACACCACCATCTGAAAATCAGCAGAAGCGCTGGATAGCTCTTGGTGCTCTTGTTCTTCTCCTTCTTCTTGGGCCTCTCGTATGGATAGGCATATCCGGCGGGGGAAAAACCAAACAAATCGACAAATACCTTGCCCTTGCTCAGGAATACGCCAACAATGAAGCCTATGACAGGGCTCTTGATTACCTTGACAAAGCCTTTGAAATAGACCCAAATGACACACGTATCAAAGAGTTGAGAGATACTATCATCCGGGCCCAGAAAAACAAAGAAAAGCTCAAACAAGAAGAACTTGCAAATATCCTCAAAAAAGGTAACCAGCCCACGGTTGTTGTCCAGCAAACACCCCCTGTAGAAAAAGACACCAAAGTAGAGAAAAAAGAAAAACCTCAGGTAGAACAGGTCTCCACCAAAGAAAGCGCTGCCGAACAATACAAAAAATACATGGAAAATGGCAAAAAATACCTCGAAAACAACTACTTTGATGAAGCCATCAAAGAGTTTGAAAAAGCAAGGAAAATAGAAAACACCCCAGAAGTAGATGCCTACGAATCCGTAGCCTACTATGGCAAAAAGGATACAGGCAAAGCCCAGAGCCTTGCCCAGAGTGCCATTCAGAAAGATCCAAGACAGGGACCAGCCCACTATACCATAGGGAAACTTCTCTACGACAAGGATCTCCCGGACGAAGCCCTTGCTTCTTTTAAAAAAGCCGTCGAAGGAGACTATGAAAACGCCGACATGTACTACTCTATGGGAGTTCTTTACTACATGAAAAAACTTTATAACGATGCCAGAACCGCCTTTCAAAAGGCCATTTCCCTTGACCCCAAGCATGCCAAGGCTTACTACAACCTTGGCCTCACCTATGTAGCCCTCAACGATAACAATAACGCTCTGAAAGCCTTTGACCAGAACCTTCAGCTCGAGCCCAACAATGCCAAAACCATGGTGAACGTGGGCACTATCTATTACAATGCAAAACAATTCTCTCAGGCAGAGAAATTCTTTGCTCGTGCCGTGGAGATAGAACCAGCCAACGACCGGGCACTCATCAAACTCGGAAACACCTATGAAGAACTCAAACAATACAACCGAGCTCTCACCACCTATCAGAAAGCCTATCAGGCAAATCCCAAAAACTATCTCTCTTCTTTCAATTATGCGCGTATGCTTGCCTATACAGAAAAATATGCCGAAGCTTTGAAGTACTATGCTGAGTCCATCCAGCAAAAAAACGACTATGCCCCGGCCTATTACAATATGGCCAACGCGTACTTCCAGATAAAAGAATACACAAAAGCCGAAGAAAACTACCAAAAGGCCATCCAGCTTGACAAATACGATCCCGAGCCTTATCTAGGTCTTGGCACCATGTATCTCACTCGCCAGGACTACGAAAAGGCACTCTCTGCGTTCAAAAAGGCTGCCGATATCCAGCCACGAAGCTTCATAGCCTACAAAGGCATTGGTGATGCATATGCCAAGGCAGAAATCTACGAAGACGCTATTACCGCCTACAAAAAAGCCCTTGAGATTAACCCCACCGATGTTGATGTACTTGAGAGTTTAGGTGATATCTATACCAGAACCAAAGACTATGCAAGCGCCGCTTCTTCCTATGAAAAGTACATCAAACTCTCCCAGAGAAGTCCAGACGTCTACCTCAAACTAGCCGAAAGCTACATACAGATCAAAGATAAAGAAAAAGCCAGAGCCACTCTTTTAGAAATAAAGAACAAATTTCCAACCTACAAAAATATGTCTAAGGTTGACTATTATTTGAGTCAACTGTAAAATATAGATGGTGATTTTTAGAAAGGAGTGGATATGACGTGGGATCTTGTTATTATTGTTTTATTGATTGCGGGCGTAGGTTTTCTCACCTTTTTGTATGTAATGAACACACTGGTGGCACCTCACCGATTGGATTCTATCAAAACCCTTATTGACAATCAGAAATACGAACAAGCTATCAATGCCCTCAATGCCATTCTCAAGAAAGACGATCGCAATCCTCTGGCTCATCTATATCTTGCTGAAGCATGCTATCTTTCAGGAAACTTTGAAATGGCACTGATTGAGTACAAACAAGCTCTCTCCTCAGGCAAATTTTCCAATACAGCCACAGAAAAAAGTATCCATAGAAGGTTGGCTGATATTTATCTCCGTTTCAATCAGTTAGAAGAAGCCCAAAAGGAATATCTTGTTCTCTCACAGATGGAACCACAAAATGCCGAATACCTTTTCCAGATTGGAAACATCTTTTATCAACGTGGAATGAAAGAACACGCCTTCAGCTACCTTGATAGAGCCATCAAGTCAGGCAAAGCCTCACCACAAATCTACTTCATAATGGGAAAGATCCTTTACGAGATGAACAAGGCTGCAGAAGCCCTCAACTATTTCACCAACTGTGTCAAACTTGAACCCAAAAATATGGAAGCCCATTACTACATAGGCATGATCCTCAAATCCATGAATAGTTATGGCAAGGCTGTTCAGGAGTTTGATGTGGCTGAACAGGCCAAGGACAATCAACTCAAGGTCAAGGCCATCTTTCAAAAAGGTCTCTGTAAAATGGAAGTAGGAGACAATGAAGGCGCCAAAGCCGATTTTGAACGAGCCCTGAAATACTCAAACGAAGAAAATAACGTCACCATTGCCATTCGTTATACCCTTGGGCTTCTCTACGAGCGAGAAAGAAGACTGATAGAAGCTGTCGAACAGTGGGAAAAGGTAGCTCAACTTCGTCCTAATTTCCAGGATGTCCAGACCAAACTTGCTCTCTATGAAGATTTACGTGTTGACGATAGACTCAAGGACCTTTTGACAGCAACGCCAACCACCTTTGAAATCATCGCTCAAAACATGCTCAAGGCTATCGGCTATGAACCCCTCGAAGTCAAAGCCCTCGATGGGGATAACCTCGAGATTGTTTGTATAGAAAAATCTGTCAAATGGCGAAATGTACGCGGGGGAAGAGTACTTGTTATCTTCTCAAGAGACAACGAAGATGTTCCAGAAGATCTTGTAGCCAAACTCACAGAAAAGATGAAGAACCTCCACGCTACACGTGGAGTGTATATCACTACAGGCAAATTTACCCCTCAGGCTCTTCGCTATGCAGAGAATAGGCCGCTTGATCTCTATGATAGGCAAAAACTCACAGATATCCTGAAAAAGAGCGGATACTAATCATGCGCATTTTTTTTGGAATATTCGTTGCTCTTGCTCTCTTTTTTGCCCTGTATGATTTCTTCTTAGGGAATATCTTTGGAGATCCCCTTCATCCCGCTCTTATTTCCTTTCTTGTCTTTCTCATAGGATTTCTTTTCTTTTTTTCTTTCTGGAAATCTTCATCATCAAAAAAAGACAAAACATCAGAGTAGTACACCCTCTTTCCTCTCCAGAGAGGCACGACCACCAGAAGAATACCCCATCTCCATTCATCCAGAACAACACTCTTCACACAAAGTCTGAGAAAATACCCTTTTCTCTTCAATCAGAAAGTGAAAAGTCAGCCTGTTATGACTTTCTTGTCATTTTCTCTCATCCGACTGAAGCCAGAGATATTTCACAGCAAAGAGAGAATCCCCACCTGGATTCACAAAAGCCTTTTCCACAGAGAGAGAAAGTTTCTCTGGTGGATTTTCAAAACGATACTCCAGAAGCCACTCGCCTCGTTGATTCCTATAAACGACAAAACCATTTTTCTCCTGCTTCTGAAAAAGCGACTTTTTCACCCGCGGACTGATAACCTTCGCTCCTACCTCCAATCGCAGTTTTTCTGGTACAAAATAGAGAAGATCAGCCTCCCTATTCACCAGAATAACCCGCAAAGTAAAGCTATCCTTTCTGGCAAAACCATAAAAACCCAAATAATATCTTCCGTCCATCAAAATAGTATAGTCTCCTACTACAAAAAAAGACGAACCCAATAGACTGCCTTTTTCCTGTTGTTCTTCATCGTGCTCATCTCGAATAATCCACCCTCTGGTCTCAAGATGTTGCCGCTGAATAGATTCAAAATTCTCAGGAAGCTCAATTTTATAATACCTCAAAATAGGTTTAAGTGTCTTTTGATAACGTTGAAGTTCTTCTTTGGCTGCACGTACAGAAAACAGCAAAGGATTCTGTCCCACAAGTCCCCCCACATTCAGTGTGTATTCCTCTGGCAGATTCTCCCCCGCTAATCCATAAAGCTGATAAAAAGCCGGATCATTGATAAGTCTCCATTTTGCCCGAATAGAGGCTGTTTGTCCTTTCGATAGAAGAAAACGACTGACCAAGGTTTTTTCAAGAGGAATACTCTGAGCTCCAGAAGGAGCCATAAGGTCGATAATATTCTCCATAAGGCTTGTCTCCTGGGAAGCAAGAGCCGTCATTTTTAAATGAAGAACTGCTTCTTCTCTGGCAGGAGAAACTATCAATTTGGCCTGATAGTCGTATATATCAGTGTGAAGACGACCTTCATACACTACCTGCTGGCTACAAGCAAAAACAGTCAAAAGAAATATCATAAACAATAGAATCCTTTTCATAAGAGAGACCTCCTTCTCATCACAAGTATACCACACTTTCTGAAAAACCGCAAGGAAAAAGAAAAAGGGCTGGCCGGGAAACCGGATAGCCTGAGAGCGATCGATACCATATTCAGTACCATTTTCCGCCTCTTATCACCTTTTGCCCACACAGTACCCGCGTAAGAAGGTTTTTTCAAAGACTGAGCCCAGCCAGCCATCACAAAAAAAAATCACCATAAAATAATAATTCGCTTCATTTTTCCTCCTTACATTTGAATATTTTTTATCTTTTTTATAATGAGAGATTAAAACAAAGTACAAAAATTATGTGTAGAGAAAAGAGTAAAAGGAATGGATATTTGTCTTGTAAAAAAGTCTTCTCCAAAGCCCTCATTTGCATAATTTCAAAAATCGTAACAGAGTAGAAGAAAAAATTTCACATAATAATTCTCTCTTTGAGATAAGAATATCCTACAAAAAAACAAAAATATTATGAATTCCATTTCGTATCAAATTTGCATTATTTTGCCCTGACTAAAAAGCACAAAAGCTCATTTTGGGTGACTTTATTTATAGACAGGAGATTCCGATAAAAAAAGAGTGAAAAGGTTGGTGTTTTTTCTTTTTCTTATCACTTCACTTTATGGCAAAAGTGAACTCTTTTACGAGCTTGTTGTCTCAAATGCCCTCTCCTTACAAGGAAAATATAGTTTTCCTGCACGCGATGGCAAGCACTTCACCTCTGATTGTATTGGTTTTGTGCGATATGTGTATTATCTCGCTGGTATTGATCTTATAGAAGTGTATGGAAAGGGAAGAGGGGGTGTAAGCTCTCTTTATGATGGCTTGATGAAACGACGTTTTGTATACACAAACCTCATCCCTCTCTCGCGAGGAGACCTCATCTTTTTCGATAATACCTATGACGTGAATCGAAATGACGTATGGGACGATTCACTTTCTCATGTGGCTATTGTGGTAGAAGTAGATCAGCATGGCACTATCACCTATATTCACCACAGCCCAAGAAAAGGGGTGGTGTTGGATTATCTTAACCTTCGTTATCCTCGCACCTATGCTTTTCGGACGAAAAAGGGTTCTCTCAAGGTGATCAACTCCTACCTCAGAATCAATCGGGGTGAAAACCTCTCCAGAGAAAACTATATTTCTTCGACTTTTTTCAGAGCTTTTGCTCACATCCCGGTGAAAGAAGTAAGGTAAGGAAAAGTTATGTGGTTTTCCATTTTTCTCTGGGTGTTAGTGGGTATACTCTCGTTTGTGATCAGCTGGCAGGACTTCACTTCCCGTCATATTTCTTTTCTGCTTTCTATTGTCATGGGAATAATCCTCATAGTTCTCTCTTTTCCGGGGAGGGTACTTTTCACTTTCTGGTGGATAGAAAGACTTGGTGGAAGTCTCTTAC
>JBKBIS010000081.1:0-7114 GCA_046294145.1 Brevinematales bacterium
ACCGTAGCCGCAAAACCATCATAGAATTTGTGAATCAATATTTTAGCCATCTTCTTGGCAAGTTTTCCCCACAAGATTCGTCTCAACAATCCTACTTCTTTTTCACAAAATCTTATGAAAATATGCAACAAAAGGCTCATCAAACGGAAGAAGGACTGGTTTCTTTTGACTTTGAAATCCTCGACAAACCAAAAAAAGAGAATAACGACACCCCCATAGAGGAAAATGATGGCGAAACAAATCTCTCTCGTCTGGTGTCATGGTGTAAAGACAAAATTAACACAGCCCAAGAAAATGGCTATACTTACAGTGATATCGTCATCCTTGTCAGAAAAAACAAAACCGCCTCTGTATTAGCCAACGCACTTCTTGAACAAAATATCCCCATCATATCCGAGGATGCCCTCTTTGTCGCCGGTTCACCAGCCATCAGACTCATCATTGCCGCACTTCGTTTCCTGGTACGCCCAGGTGATCTCAATGCCATCCTCACTTTTCTCCATCTCTATGGAGAGGTTTTCTCCTGCCCCATAGATGCCGATATTCTCAAAGATTTTTTTGAAAAACTCACTTCATCAAACCAAAGCTCTCCCTCTCTTCAAGAGATCTCCGAACATACCCATTCTTATGAGAAAAAGCATCCTTCTTTTTCTTTGCTCTGGAAACTTCTCGAAAAAAGATTGTACCTTTTTACTCTCACTCTTCCTGATCTTGGAGAAGAGATTATTCGTCTTCTGTCTCTCTCTCAGCAAAAAAACCATTATGTGTTTTTAGCCAAACTTCTTGATATTCTGAGAGAGTTTTCTCTCAAAAAAACTGGTTCCATTGCTGATTTTCTCACCGCATGGGATGAAGAGATAGCTCTCTCTCTCACCATCGACCCAGATTCTTCTGCCAATGCCGTGCGTATTATGAGTATACACAAAGCCAAAGGGCTTGAATTTCCAGTAGTTCTTTTCCCTCTCCTCTCAGAAAAATCCAGAAACGACAAGGATATCATTGGTCCATATCCTCGTTTGATCACACAATCCTTTTCTGACCCATCTCCTTCTTGCTGGCTCTACAGGGTAAAAGAAACCCTCAAATATGTACCTGAAGTCGATACAGTCTACAATGAAGAGCGAGATCTTAGCCTTCTGGATGAAGTAAACATCCTTTATGTAGCCTTCACCAGAGCAAGGGATGTTCTTTCGGTGTATGTCTCTTTTGAAGAAACAAAAAAGTTTTCCTCTTTTTCTCCAGATACATGGAAAGAGGATTTAAAAAATTTTCTCCGAGAAGAAAGCGAAAATCTTCAAAAGCACTTAGGTCATCTTACACTTGATCTCATAACCACCATATACTCTTCTCCTCCCTCTCCTTTTACTCAACATTCAGATAAACGTCTTAGTTTCTGTGTAGGCAAATGGCCCCAAAAAAATGGGGCCAATTCCCCTTCCCCTCATGAAACACTTGCCACTTTCTTTTCCTCTCCATGGCAAAAAAAGATACGCGTACGCCGTCATGAAGCTGAGGTTCACCTTCTCTTCCACGAAGAACAGCGTCAGAGACAGGAAGAGGGCATTATCATCCATGAACTGTTAGCCCATATATTCAAAGAATCCGATATCGAGACAATTATCAAAAGCTATGCCAGAACACTACCAGAAAAACTGTCCGATACCCAACAAAATGAACTAAAAGACCTGCTTTACGATATATGGAACATCTTTGTCCAGAAGGAATGGACCGAAGGCTTTTCTATCCACAATGAAGAAACCCTTCTCACACCGGCCGGACTTATTCGCCCGGACAAAATCTTTCTCTCAGAAGATAAAAAACAGGCCATTGTCGTGGATTACAAATCAGGACTCCAGTCAGAGAATATAGATCCGGAAAGTATCCAAGAACGTTATAAGACCCAACTCCAAATCTACTGTGATGCCATTAAGAAGATGGGATATAGCAATGTTGAAGGATATGTACTCTTGATCTCTTCTCGAAAACTCCACAAGGTGGTATAAGCATGGCAGACAAACAAACAGAAAAATTTCTGAAAAGAGTAGCCTATGAGATGCTCACAACACACAGAGAGAAACTCTCCTCTTCTCTGATCCTTGTTCCCAATAAACGAACCAGAACATTTCTCTTTGAGTACTTCCGAGAGATAACAGATACCCCCTTTGTAGCCCCCATCTGTTTGTCTTCAGAAGAGTATGCCTCTACCCTTTCAGGCTTAGAAAAAGCAGAACGCATACCACTTCTTTTTGAACTCTACCAGAGTTATGAAAAAATCTACAGAGAAAATAATAAAACTCCTTTTTCTTTTGAAGACTTTTATTTTTTAGGCACAACACTTCTTGGTGATTTCGATGAAATAGACCGATATCTTATTGATATTAAAGAAATTTATAAACACCTTAGTAGCCTTCAGGAATATGAAAAGAATGCACCCACTATACCATCGGCCTTTATTGATCTCTGGGATAGTTTGGGGGAGATTTATAACCATTTTACTCAGCAATGCCTTCAAAACAAAAAGGGATATAGCGGACTTGTGTATAGAAAGGCTGTAGAAGCCACAAAAAACCAACTTCATCCCATCCAGCAAAAAGCTAGTTCAGTCTTCTGGATTGGATTTCATGCCCTCTCTCCGGCAGAAGAACAACTTTTTCTTTCTACGAAAGAAAAAAATCTGGTCTTCCTTGATATGGACAAGTATTTTACAGAGGACGAAAAACAGGAAGCAGGTCTTTTCTATAGAACATTCTGGAAAAAACACCTGCCTTCAGACATTTCCTATCTTGATGATCTCCTTTCTGAAAAAAAACACCGCACCATCCATATCTTTGCCACCACAAACGAAACCACCATGGTAAAACTTGTGGGGGACATGCTTCAGAACCAGCTTCAGAACCCCTCTCCTCCTAAGAAAAAACGTCCTGACGAGTTAGCTATTGTTCTTCCCAGGGAAGAACTTCTGTTTTCTGTTTTGAATTCTCTTCCCCCTGATATCTCTTCGGTAAACGTCACCATGGGTTTTCCTCTGAAGGCATCCCACATAGCCTCGTGGATTGATCTCTTGCTCTCTCTTTGGGACAGCATATCAGACATGTCCCCCGATTCCAATGAACCCCATTCCCTTTCTGGCTCTCTTCTACTCGAAGTGCTTGACCACCAGTATACTCGTCTTCTTTTCGATAACGATACCCTCAATACAATTATCTCTCATGTACGAGAAAAAAATATCTCTCGAGTTCCTGTAAATCTTCTAGCGACCATGTCTCCCCATCAAGAAGGAAATAACCTCTTCTCTCAATTCGTCTGCTGGTACTCAAAAAAACCCGATGGCACACAAACCCTGGAGAGTATCTTTGAGCTCACCAAAGAGGTTTTGAAAACCCATCGGCAAAGGGAATTCTCCTTCGATATGGAGTTTATCTATACTGCACTCCAAAGAATAAGCGAAATCCAGCAATTGGTTACAGAAAAAAAACTTGTACTTTCCTTCGATGCCGTAGCAAAAATTCTCCGGGACGTGATAGCTCAAACAACTATAGCCTTCAGCGGAGAACCGCTTGAGGGGTGGCAGATCATGGGAATGTTAGAAACGCAGGCTCTTGATTTTGACATCATCTATATTCTTTCAATGAACGAGGGCATCATGCCAGCCCCTGCCACAAGTCGCTCTTTTATCCCTCAAGACATACGAAAAGCCTACAATCTTCCTCAAGCTTTTGAAACAGAGGCCATTTATGCCTATCACTTCTACAGACTTCTCAAAAGATCCAAAGAAGTTTATCTCTTCTATACTCAAGAAACCAGAGATACAGGGCTTCAGGAAAAAAGTCGCTACCTTGAACAAATCCTTTTCGAGTATGCTGGAAATGAAACACTTCTTGTTGAAAAAACTTATACCTATCCTTTTACAACTCTTTCTCAGAAAATCATTTCCTATCCCAAAACAGAAGCTATCCAAAAAAAGCTTCTTTCTCTTTCTTATTCGGCCTCGTCTATCAAAACCTATTTCACCTGTTCTCTCTGGTTTTATTACCAGTACATTCTTGGAGTGAGAAAAACAGAGACCTTAGAAGAAGATCCCGACGCCGCCGTCAAGGGGACCATCATTCATAGCGTGCTGGAAGCCCTCTTCCGCCCTTATAAAGATGAAAAAAAAATTATCGAAACACAAGACATTTCTCAGATGAAAGCTAGCCTTTCTTCTCTTACAGAGACCGCTATAAAACAACAATTTACTGAACAACCAATAGCAGGGAAACTTGCCCTTCTCCACCAGATAATTACTCAGCAACTTGAAAAGGTTCTTGAAAGTCACCAAAATTATACCCCCTTTCAGGTGGTAGAATTAGAAACAGAATTTACCGGAACAATTGATGTTGCGGATCATACCTTGCAGCTCAAAAGTCGTCTTGACCGTATGGACATACACAACGACTCTTTGACCATCATTGACTATAAAACTGGCCAAGTGGATACACTCAACATCCCTACCCGCAAAAGCGAAGACAATAGCCAAACCATTGATGAAGAATTTCTTAAAACCCTTTACAAAAACTCCGCAAGATCCCAGCTTTTTCAGCTTCTATTCTATGCCTTTTTAGTTAAAAACGCCAAGAAAAAACGCACCGGAGATGATCTGGAAGACAATCCTTACCAGGGCCAAGAACCTTCTCTTTTGATTTGTTCTATCAAAAAAGGAACATTTGAAACTGTAAAAAGAAAAGATATAAACAATCCTGTGACCTTTGGTGAGGAGATAGAAGCCCCCTTTGTTTCAGGACTCAAGAATGCCCTTGAGATTATCCTCTCTAATGAACTCTTTACTCAAACCAATGATGAAAAAAACTGTAAATATTGTCCCTTCCAGGAAATATGCGGGAGAAAGGGAGAATAACCATTACTTTCTTCGGAAAAGCTCTAAGATGGACTTAGAGTATTCTCTTTCCTTTTTTGACAAAATCAAGGCGAGAGTAGGCATCCGTTCTAAGATTCCCATACTTTCCAGCAAGGGCATCATGATAGGCGCGTCCCGCTACCATAGCTGCATTGTCGCCACAATAGGCAAGCGGAGCCATGTAGGTTTTGATACCCTCTTTTTCCCATTCCATCACCCTCTGACGCAGATATGAGTTGGCCGATACACCACCGGAGATGACAAAAGTGCGGATGTGATAATCTCTCAGAGCATTCTGACTCTTTCGAAGAAGTAAATCAATTGCCTCCCTTTGAAAGGCAGCACAGATATCGGCCAATCGAGAGGCTTTGTCCTCAAGATGCTGAATACGATAGGTAAAGGCTGTTTTGAGTCCCGAGTAGCTAAAGTTGTAACGGTCTCTCTCCGTATCTGGAAGAAGAGCAGGCCTTTTGACCGGTTCAAGGAAATGATCCGCATTTCCTGTGCTGGCAAGACGATCAATGAGAGGTCCACCGGGATATCCCAATCCCAATACCTTGGCAAGTTTATCAAAGGCCTCTCCAACCGCATCATCAATGGTAGAACCAAGCACTTCGTAATCGTGAAATCCTCTTACCAAAAAGAGAAGTGTGTGTCCACCAGAGGCAACCAGTCCAATATAGGGAAAGGGAATATCAGAAAAAAGATGAGGAGCATAAAGATGAGCCTCAATATGATTAACAGGCACAAGAGGCTTGCCAGTACTGTAAGCCAGAGCTTTGGCCACCCCAAGCCCTACCAGAAGACTTCCTATCAAGCCAGGCCCCTGCGTGACGGCAATAACATCCACCGAAGAGAGATCCGCCGGGGATATCACCCTTTCAAGTACAGGGAAAATATGAAGAATATGCTGTCTTGAGGCAATTTCCGGAACCACACCATTGAAATCTCGATGAACGGCTATCTGAGAATAGGTCGCCTCTTTGAGAATACTCTTCCCATTCTCTACCAGAGCAACGGAGGTTTCATCACAGGACGTTTCGATACCAAGAACACGCATGCTCATCTCCTGGGAACACAAGCAAGATATCTCTCACAAATAGCCTCCATCGCCCGTCGAGCAGAATTGAAAGCCGTAATAATAGATCCTCCTTTTGGATAATGCACAAGATCCCCTACAAGGAAAATACCAGGAATGTTTGTCTCCCCATTTTCATTGACAACAGGCTGATAACCATCAAAGGCAATTCCTATAGACTCAAGGAAGTTTCTTGGAGAGCTCCCGCCAAGAGCATAAACAATAGTGTCGTAGGTTTCTAAAGTAGGAGATTCCGCAAAGCGGACAAAAGGCTTCCCATCCTTCTCTTCAACAGAAAGAATATGAGAATTGTACCGTACTGTAATTATACCAAGCCTATCCAGTTCCTCAATAGTACGACGATTGATGGTATTCATGCGGTCAAAACTTCCCCGTCGATAACTCATAGTAATGGTATTCTCAAACTGAAGAAGATACTGCACATATTCAGCAGCACTATCCCCACCACCCACAACAAGAACATTTTCGTTTCTTACAGAACGGCTGGTAACATCAAAGAGAATACGCTGTCCCAGAGATGCCGGAAGCGGATAATCTGGCTTATTTGGTTTCCCCAGAACGCCAATAGCAATCACTACAATTCTGGTTTCATAAGATGCCTTTGATGTTTTGACAACAAAACACCTTTTCTCTACATCTTCGTGGATGGCATACACCTGCTCTTCATAATGGACAGGAAGCCTGTATCGTTCGATAGTTTTATCAAGGAAGTCTATCACCTCACTTTTTGGAAGATCTGTCATACAGAGAAGCCCTTCACATCTCGGTTGCATGCCTTTGTAGTTGGCTGTTACTAACTTGGCTTCTGGATAAAACTTCTTGATAGTAAAAGCATGTTCCCTTTCCTTTTCAAGAATAAGCAACCTGTCCAGTGGAATACCAGCCTCAATAGCTTCTACAGCTACACTGATCCCGGCTGGCCCTGCTCCAACTATCACCACATCGTACATAACGCCTCCTATAAATGCCAGAACAAACCACCAACCACCTGAATACCCTCATGGTATACTGGTTTCGTTACCATAAGTTCTGCTCTTTCACCTTCTATCAAACCCGTAAAATCAATCCCAAGCGAAAAACCGACGTTCTCAAATGGAACAAAAGCCATGCCCACCCCTCCA